>DASXTY010000653.1:0-3095 GCA_036505155.1 Polyangiaceae bacterium
CAGGAATGCGCGCCGGCCAGCGCACCAGCAGGGGCACGCGGATGCAACTGTCCCAACCCGGCTCGCCCTTTTGAATCTGACCGTGATCTCCCAGGTGCTCGCCGTGATCGCTGGTGAATAATACCAAGGTATTATCGCCGAGCCCCAGGGTGTCGAGCGCGTCCAGGATACGTCCGCACTGGTCGTCCATGTGGCTGACCAGGGCATAATAGTAGGCCTTTACACGCCTCCACTCGGCGTCGCTGAGGCCGTAAGGGTTATCGTCCTTTTGGCGATGTGGGAGCGGTAAGCTCTCCGGATCGTACCAGTCGACGAAACGCCGTGGAGGATTGAGCGGCGGGTGCGGCGCGTAAAAACCCGCAATGATGAAAAAGGGCCGAGCCCGGTGCTGCTCGATGCAGCGTATGGCCTCTTCGGCGACGAAAGCGCTGTGCGTCAAGTGCTCGGGGCCTTGAAAATCGTACGGTTCGGTGGTCTCGCGCGGGGGCGTGGTGAGCCGCGGCCCAGGACCGCTGTAAGCTGGAGGGTGCGCACACCGGCAGCTTTCCACTTCGGACGGGGCCTTGCTCTTCACCCACGCGATGTAAGCGTCGTCGTAACATCCGGGCTCGTCCGAAAGCAAAAGCTGGTCGAGGCCGTAATCGGGATGCCGGGCGGTGTGATCTCGGTTTGCGTGGTTGGTGAAATGCAGCTTTCCGATATTGGCGCTAAAATAGCCGGCGGGCTTCAAAATGTTCCAAATGGCCGGCGTTCCCTGGGGGAAGGGGATCCCATTGCACACGCTCCCCAAGGCTGATGGATAGCGCCCGCTCAACATGCTGTGCCGGCTGGGCATGCACACCGGCGCATTGCAAAACGCGTGGCTCAGCATTGCGCCTTCGGAGGCCAGCGCATCCAAACGCGGAGTTTTCACCAGGGGATTCGCGCAACCGAGCGCGTCCCAGCGCTGCTGGTCGGTGCACAAAATCAATAGATTCGGCTTAGCCATCAGCGCGTCAATGAATGCCGCATCCTTCCGCTACTCTAACATACTCTCTCCCCGCTGGGCCGGCGTTCATCCTCGTCCGCCGGACGATCCTGCACAGGAACCCCGATCCGAATCATGAGCCGACTGTACCAGCGGACAGAGGCAGGCCGCGCTTGCCCAGCGCCAGAATTGCGAACGGCGGCAAAAGCCCGAGTGTCGCAAAGGTGGAAGTCACCAGGCCGCCGATCACCGCGATGGCCAGGGGCCGCTGAAGCTCCGCGCCGGATCCGATCCCGAAAGCCAGCGGCGAGAGGCCGGCGAGGGTGGCGACGGTGGTCATGACCACCGGTCGCAGGCGACGCTGACTTGCCGCGACGACAGCCTCGAGCGCGCTCGCTCCGCTATCGGCGAGTCGCTCCGTCTCTTCCAGCAACAAGACTCCATTTTTCACCACCAGGCCTATCAGCAAGACGCAGCCCATCAGAGAGGAAGCGTTGAGCGGCGTACGGGTGACGAGCAGCGCTAGTACGGCGCCGACCATTGCGACCGGCACCGACGCGACCACCAGCAGAATCAACCGAAGGCGCCGAAACTGCGCGGACAAGACCGCCAGCACCAGCAAGAGGGCCGCACCGCCAACCATCAGGAGATTGTGCAAAGTTGCGCGCTCGCTTTCGATTTGCCCCCCGACTACCACGCGATAGCCGGGCGGCAGCTTCACCTTCCCCACGATGCGCTCGACATCGTCGGCGACGGCTCCCAGGTCACGCGCCTCATGGTCGGCGGTCAAGTCGACGACCGGTTGCATCGCTTCGTGGAGCAGCATCGAAGGTGACGCCGTTGCTTGCGGTAGGGACGCGGCTCGGAAAGTGGTGACGCCTGCGCCCGCCGCGAGCGGCAGGTCAAGAACTCGTTCGGGATTGAACCGCACCGGGTCGGGAAGCGAACTCGAATGCCGATCAGCCTGTCGAAACGCTGTATGGCGTTTTGAAGCTGGGTCGAGAGGTCGACCGGGGTTATGCGGAGGCGTGCCAATGCTTCGTGTTTGGCGATAAACTTGAGCTCCGGGGCGTCGTGCTCGTGGCCGTCATAGAGGTCAACCAAACCTTTCACGTCCTTGAGCTCGCCCGCCAGCGCATCTCCAAGCTGGTGCAACTTGTCATAGTCGGGGCCGAAAAGTTTCACTTCGACTGGCCGCGGGTTGCCGGAAAGATCGTTCAGCACGTCCTGCAGCACCTGGACGAATTCGATTCTCACTTCGGGAGCCGCTTGCGTGATGCGCTCGCGCAAATCTGAAACGATCTCTTGCGATGAGCGTTTGCGCTGGGAGATGGGAGCCAATCGAACCATGATGTCGCCGCGGTTCAATTCGGTGGCGGCTGCCGGCCCGAGCTCGGCGCCGGTGCGGCGCGTGAAGGTGCGGACTTCCGGCGTCGCCTTGAGCTCGGTCTCCAGTTTTTTAGCCATCCGCTGGGTTTCGGCGAGAGAGGTTCCGGCGGGCAAGAAGTAGTCGAGTACGAAAGCGCCCTCGTCCATGGCGGGCAAGAATTCGCGGCCCAGGTGGGGACCGATCAGGATGCCAGCGCCCAGAACCAATGCGAAAGCGCCGGCCGCCGGCACGGGGTGGCCGCCGGTGCGCCGGACGAATCGCGCGTAGACATTTCCCAAACGCGATTCTCGCTCACGAAGCCGTGCCGGCAGCGCCACACTAGCCGCGAGAGGAACTAGTACCAGCGCGAACCAGCAGAGAAACCAGAACGGCGCTGGTGAGCGTGAACGAGAGCGAGCGGAAGAAGTCGCCGACCACACCGGATAGGAATGCCAGGGGAAAGAAGACGACAACGGTCGCCAGCGTAGTTCCGATGACGGCCGGCGCGAGCTCGGCGGTGCCCTGGTAAGCGGCGGCGAGCCGATCGGCGCCGTGGTCACGGTGGCGCGAAATGGCTTCGATCATCACGATCGCATCGTCCACCACCAGGCCGATGCTGACCGACATGCCCCCGAGCGACATCAAGTTGAGCGTCTGATTGGCGAGACGCATTGCCACGAAACTGATGGCCAGAGTGACCGGCACCGACGCTGCGGCAATGGCGCCTGCCCTCACATCTCCCAGAAAAAGAGCGATCAC
>DASXTY010000654.1:0-4789 GCA_036505155.1 Polyangiaceae bacterium
ACTCGTGTCGTGGTGACCGGTCGTCAGGGTGATTGGTACCGGGTCAAATACGACTCCAAGGGGAGCGAAGGTTGGGTCTTCAAGAGCGCCATCGGTCTCTAAAAATCCGGGGTGGACCGGAATATATGCGGCGTGACCCAGGGGCGCGTGTTAAATGTTCGTCATAACTATCGATGCGGACCAAAAACACGGACTCAGACACCCGCCCTGAAGAAGCTGAAGAAGCTGGTGAGGCACACGAAGACATGAGCGCCGGTGCGCCACCCCCCGAAAAGTCGCCCGCGCCTCCGCGGAACGGCGATGCGTCAGCGCAAGCGAGTCCAAGTTCCGAGGTTGAGCCGGTGGTCAAAAAAAAGCCGGACTTTGTGATCATCCAGGGCCTCACCAGCGACGGAGACGGCCTGAAGGTTTTGCGCTGTCGAGAGCAGCGCACCGAAACGGGGTTGATGCGTCCGCTTCGCGAAGGCAGGCCCATTACCGGCGAGGTGGTTCGCCTCAAGCCGCGCCCTGAGTTGCCCCTTGTCTGTGACGTAGAGGTGGACTTAGCTGAAGAAGAAATACAGAAGTTACAGAGCGCGGGAGCAGAGAGCGCGGTAGCGCAGAGCGGAGGAGCGCGTAAAGGTCCGCCACAGGTGGCCACCAACGAATATCGCGAAAATTGGGATGCGATCTGGAGCGTGCCCGCTCGGCGTAGGCGCGAGCTCAGCAATTAGCTGTTGCAGAAATCCACAAGTGTGGCTCTCGTGTTTGGGGGGACCGCAACCCGAATAGCCTGTATTTTGCTGCGGTCGGATGATCAGTGCACACATTGTGAACAGCTGTGGATAACGCTGTCGTCGGCCATGTGACACAAACACGTCACAATGGCCAGACTTTTATGAGGGCACCGACCGAGGATCAAGAAAGGCTATAACGTTGGAGCTTCCGGTACAGGGTGCGCCGATCGAAGCCCAGCCGTTTGGCAGCCTGAGTCTTGTTATTGCCCACCGATTTCAGCACTTGCTGGATGTACCGCCGCTCCACTTCATGCATGGGCAACAGCTCACCCGGATCGTCGCCCCCAATAACCAGGCGTGTGCTGTGGTAGTTGCGCACTTTGTCCGGCAAATCCTCCACCGTGATCTGATCATAACGGGTCAGCGCGACGGCCCGTTCCATATGATTTTCGAGCTCCCGCACGTTGCCCGGCCAGTCGTAATTCAAGAGCTTCTCGGCCGCGGCGCTCACCATACCCACCACTTTCTTTCCACTGCGCGCGGCGGCCTGCTCGATGAAAAACTGCGCCAACAGCAGGAGGTCATTGCCTCTTGCTCTCAGCGGCGGAAGCTCGATAGGCACCACGTTGATCCGGTAATACAGGTCCTCTCGAAAGCGGCGCTCGGCGACTTCAGTTTCTAGGTCGTGATTGGTGGCGGTGACCAGCCGAGCGTTGAACGGAATTTCGCTGCTTTCGCCCACCGGGCGCACCTTTCGCTCCTGGAGCGCGCGCAACATCTTGGCCTGCATTCCGAGCGGCATTTCTCCGATCTCATCCAGAAACAGGGTGCCTTCGTTGGCCTGAACGAACAAGCCGGCGCGGGCCTGTCGCGCGTCCGTGAAGGCTCCGCGAGCGTGTCCGAAAAGCTCGCTTTCCAGCAAGGACTCCGGCACGGCCGCGCAGTTTACGGCAACGAAAGGTCCGTCGCGGCGGGCGCTGCGCTCGTGCAGCGCGCGCGCCACCAGCTCCTTTCCCGTGCCGCTCTCCCCGGTGACCAAT
Source organism: Polyangiaceae bacterium (assembly GCA_036505155.1). Classification (GTDB taxonomy): domain Bacteria; phylum Myxococcota_A; class Polyangia; order Polyangiales; family Polyangiaceae; genus DASXTY01. Next base: position 1,757 of record DASXTY010000654.1, read on the forward strand.
ACGTTGGCGTCGCTTCCGGAGAGCCGGCCGATGAGATCGTGAACCTTGCGCATGCTCGGGCTCTTGCCGATCATCCCTCGGATCGGCGACTCGACACGCGCCGCCTCCCGCAGCCGCTTTACCTCTTGCTTGAGGGAGCGGTGGGCCACCGCGCGCCGGACAACCAGCGCCAGCGATTCGATGTCCAGCGGCTTGTTCACAAAGTCGTAGGCACCGGCGCGAATCGCATCCACCGCGGTTTCCATGCTGCCGAATGCGGTGACGACGATCACCGGAGTGTCGGGCCGCGCGGAGACAATCCGCTCGCACAGCTCCAGACCGCTCATGTCCGTCATGTGTAAGTCGGTCAACACCACGTCGTAATCGTCTTCCGTAAACTGCTCCAGGGCCTCGTCCGCCGAAGTTCGCCATTCCACGTCGTAGTCATGGCGCGATAGGGCCGAATGGATCAGCTGACACACGCTCGGTTCGTCATCGACGACTAAAATGCGACCCGCTCTCGCCCCGTTTCCGGAACTAGGCCGGGCGCGGCTCTCTGGTTGGTCGAACCCCGCCATGACGTCGGCTGCAGCGGCTTGTGCTGACACGATGATATTCTCTGGTAAGTGCGTTAGGTAGCGGCTTGCGCCAATCAGCCCCGCATGGGCCAATCGGCCTCACCCAGTGAGATAAGGCTGGTCTTCGACATGTGCAACCGCGCTCACAAAAAGCGCAAGCGATTTCTCTTTCCGGGCAAAGCATAGCAACCCGTCTGTTGCGCATTGCCACGCCATTCCAACCGCCTTCAGGGGCCTTTTATAGGCTCGGACTCGCCCAAGTCGAAGCTCATGCCTTCGCATGCAACCACCACCTGCGTCGACTCGCTGTGCGCATGCATCCAGGACCGTGCGTGCTGGCCAATAGCGTCCAAGGCCTGGTCGGTTCGATCCGGATCGTGGTGGAACAGGGCCAGTATTTGAGGTTCCGCGAGCACACCCAAACGCAGCACGTCATCTACCACCGAGTGCCCCCAGCCGCGCTTTTGCGGCATGTCCGAGCCGACGTATTGCGAGTCGTGGATCAGCAAGTTTACGCCATCCGCGAAGCGCGCGAGCTCTTCGGCGGAAGTTCCATGTGCGACTCCGAGCTCGTTGTCCGTGAGATATGCGAGGGAGGTTCCGTCTTCGTCCGAGATGAGAAAGCCCTGAGCGCTGCCTGGATGATTGAGGGCGGCGCGGCGAATCAAGGCTGGCCCGATGCGCCACACTTCCTCAGCGGGTTTAACGAACTCTACTTTAGCGGGGATGTCGTTGGCACTGACTGGAAAGTGTATGTCGTCGAAAATGGTCCGCTGAAAACGCTCCTGGGCGTCGGTCGGTAAAGGGTAAACGAAGATTTGGTTGTTCTTGTTCCACAAAGGAGCAAAGAAAGGCAGACCCAGAATGTGGTCCCAATGCGTGTGCGAGAGCAAAAGATGGACCCTCGATGTGAGGCCTTCTTTGACCAGTGCGTTACCCAACGTCCTCAGGCCGGTGCCGGCGTCGAGCGCCAGAACGGTCCCGTCGCTCAGCCGCACCTCCACACACGACGTGTTTCCTCCGTAACGCGCAGTATCGGCTCCCGGCGCTGGCACCGAACCCCGAACGCCAAAAAAGGACACGCGCATCGGGGGCACTCTAACAGCAGCGCGGCCGGCCTCGCAGCTTCTTGACACCGAGACCGGGGGGAAACCAAGGCCCGGAACGGCCTGGCCTCCGGCCCGGAAGCCCGGTTCCAGTCGGTTCCGATAGGTTTCGGACCGGGTGAGCCCCTAGCGACGGGGTCCCCGGACGCCCCGCGCGCGAGCCCCGGAGCTGGCCCGCGCCCGCCCAGGGTGGGTAAGCTTCCCACGGTATGCGAGCGAGTCGAGAGCCTGCAGTCGCCGGTCGATTCTACCCTTCTGACCCCGTCAGGCTCACCGCGGAGGTCGACGAATATTTGGTGGGAGAGCAACCCGCCGAGGCCCTCGCTTTGGTGGCCCCACACGCCGGCTACATGTACAGCGGTAAAATCGCAGGTCGCACCTATTCGGCGGTGCGGGTGCCGGCGCACGCGATCGTGATTTGCCCGAATCACACCGGGTTCGGCGTCAAAAGGTCGGTTTGGAGCAGCGGCAGCTGGATGCTTCCCGTAGGCGAGGTGGCTGTCGATGCGAGCTTGGCCGGTCGGCTGTGCGACGAAGCCTGCCTCGAAGCGGACGAGGACGCGCACCTCGCTGAACACGCGATCGAGGTACAGCTGCCGTTTTTGAGAGCGAGTGCCCCGGGGATTTCCGTGGTGCCGATTTGTTTGGCGAGATTGTCATACGCCGATTGCGTGCAGGTGGGGCAGGGAATCGCCCGCGTTGTCGAAGAGCGCCGTGCTGCCGGTGAGCAGGTACTTTTGGTTGCGAGCACCGACATGTCGCACTACATCTCCGCCGAACAGGCTCGGCGTTTGGACCAAATGGCGATTGAGCAGATTCTGAAAATCGATCCCGAGGGCCTCTACCAGACGGTGACGCGCCACAGCATTTCGATGTGCGGCTACATTCCCACGACCGTGGTGCTGGCGGCAGCCAAGCAGCTTGGAGGGCAAAGGTGCGAGCTGATTGCGTACGGTAACTCTGGAGACGCATCCGGTGACCATGCGCGGGTCGTTGGTTATGCGGGCCTGGTGGTTCGCTAGCTTCTTTGGTAAAGTAACGGAGTGTCGGTTCTGGCTCCCGGGTTGCTGGTTGCGGCGCCGAACCTGGGCGACCCCAACTTCAGTCGTTCGGTGGTGCTGCTAGCCGCACATGGCAACGAGGGAGCTTTGGGTTGGGTAATCAACGGCCGAGAGCTGATGACGATTTCGGACCTTCTGGTTCGAGCCGAGATTGCCGACGGCCGGCTGCCGGTTCCGGGAATCGTTCGCGTGGGGGGACCGGTACTCCAGGAACAGGTCTGGCTGGTTTACCGGACCGACCAACGATTTTCGGGTATCCCGGAGCAGCTGGAGGTGGGGAGCGGCATCACTGCGTCGTCTTCGCGCAAG
>DASXTY010000655.1:0-2577 GCA_036505155.1 Polyangiaceae bacterium
TTCACGAAAAGATCGCCCACAAGAAGTCGACTGACTCCGCCGCCGAAGACCTCCAGTTGGCGTTGGATGAAGGGGTCACCAGCCCGGCCGATATTCTCGCCATCTTCTCCCCCGATCACTGCGTGCGGTATCTCGATCACAAACGACTGTGGGCGTTCCTCACCGAGGAGGAGTATTGGTCACCGACAAAAGCCGAGTCGGATCCGGAGCGAGCCGCGTCCCGCACCACGTTCACGCTGGAAAACGCTCTACGGGAGAAGCTTTTGACTCTGGAGGATTTCGCCGATGGCATAACCTTCGAAACCCTTGCCGATCACCTACCGGCGGACCAACTGCGCAGAGCGGTGCGCCACGCGCTGACGGGGGGCCGCTCGGGCAAACCTCTTACCGAAGCAAGCCTGCTCGAAGTCGTTCCTTTACGTAACTTAGTCGGCTACCTCCCTCAACACATCATCTGGGATGGAGCGGTCGTCCCCCACGTGGCCCAGCCATGTGGGTTCATCGATAAGTCCGATGCCGCGCCGCCTCAGGCTAGAGCACAGTCGACTGAGCCAATTTCCGCCGCTTCCGAAGCGGAGGACTCGTCCAAGGCCGCCAAGCCGGCCAAGAAGCGTGCCGCAACGCCAGTAACCGCCACAGCGCCTTCCATCGGGCGCGACGCGGTTCTGCAATCAGCGCCACCGCCCTCTCCGCCGCCGCCGTCCTCGAAGGCGTCATGGGAAGAGCCGGAGCCCGCCCGCCGCGAGCCGGCTCCAGTAAGCAGGGCGGCTTCCACAGAACGCGCGCCCCAGGACGAGACGCGGCGCAAAGTCACGGAGCGGCTTACCGCACTCGATCGCCTGCCCCCCAATCACCAGCACCTTTCCACTCCCATCTTGTTGAGCATCGAGTCCATGTACGCCGAGCTCTTGAACTGCGCTGACGATGGTTCGCGAGAGGAGTGTATTCGTGAATCCTTCCCCAACGAAAACCATTTGCGTATTGCCTTGCTCGCGCTCATCGAGCTGCTCGATCCGAGCATCGATGTCAACGACCCACTGATCCGTGACGCTGAGATCGACTCGCTGGTCAAGGTTGTGCTCTTCGAAGAGCGCCATCGATACGAGCAAAGCCGGTCCCAACCGCCCACCTCGGCTGCACCCCGGCGGCCGCCTTCCGGACCGCCGCCACCGCTGCCGCCGCCCCCGCCACCTTTGCCACGCACGGGAGCTGCCGCGCCGCCGCCCCTCCCTCCGCCCCCCGACCTGAAGCGCTAGTGCTGCGCGCCTCAAGTTCGTACTGGGATGATACGATGCCGCTCGGCAGCACTAGGGCGCCCGCGTAGCGAAGCGGAGCGGGCGAGGGGGGAGGCCCGCGAAGCGGAGGGGGGCGCTGCCGCGCCCCCTACAGAACAAGACTAGCACCTACGCCCGCGGCCTAGGGCCGCGGTTGCGCAGCAACCCCGAAGGAACTTCGGGCGCGTGGTACTAGTGACTGGTCGAGGGTGAAAGCCGCCGACAAAATAGGTTCTGCGTCGAATGATGGCGAAGCGCTCCAATTATTCAGAGCTCTACCAAGGCCAGGGGTACGTGGTAGTTCGAGGCCTATTGCAGCTCGAGGAGGTGGAGCACATCAACCAGGCGATGCTGCGAATGCACGCGAGGGGCGGCCAACCCGGATTCTACCAAGTGCACGGCGCCGAGCGGGACTTCGACGACGGCTATCACTATGTGTTTCGCAAAGACGACCCGCTGCTCGCATATCCGCGTGTGCAGCAGCCGCACCGCTTCATGCCGGAGATTCGTCGCTACGCGTTGGACGAACGGATTTTCGACTGGTTCGAGCAGGTGCTCGAAGAATCGGTGCTCTTCCTGTCGAGCATGTTTTTCTTCAAACCGCCGGGCGCGCGAGGGCAAGCATTTCATCAAGACAACTGGTATCTGCAGGTGCGTCCGGGCAGCTGCGCGGCCGCTTGGATCGCTTGTGACGCTTGCACTCAGGAAAACGGCGCCCTCACGATCGTGCCCGGCACGCATCGGTTGAGCATCGCTGACCCGGAGCGCTCGGATGCGAAGGTTTCGTACTCCCGGGAGTTCGTGCAACCTCCGGAGGGTGCAACCCCGATATTGGCGGAGCTCCAGCCGGGCGATGCGTTGCTCTTCGATGGCAACCTCATCCACGGCTCCGAACCGAATCGCTCCAACGAGTTTCGGCGCTGCCTGGTCTGCCACTACATGCCGGTTTCAGCGCTCGAGGCCAATCGTTACGGGCATGCCCCACTCGACCGTTTCGGCAAGGAAGTCGAGCGCTCTGTACCGACCGACGCCCGATGATGGAAGGCGTTAGCGTAGCCCTGGTGCGAAGGAGAGGACTTGAACCTCCACGGTATTTCTACCACTGGAACCTGAATCCAGCGCGTCTGCCAGTTCCGCCACCTTCGCGAGCCATTGGGGTCGGCTTTGGGGCCGGCCCGCGGATCCAAAAGCCCACGGAAGCGGTCTAGCCCGCGAAGGTCCCTTGCGGCAAGTGACCCCGCTTCAGCCTCTAAAGGGGAGCCGGCCACCTGTGCCGCTATGCGTCAGAATAGCCGTTCTGTTA
>DASXTY010000656.1:0-4126 GCA_036505155.1 Polyangiaceae bacterium
TGCTTGTCGACGTCGAGCGCGACGACCTTGGTCGATGACTATCTCCTCCGAGTGCCTGGCTCCGGACGGCGCAGCTTCCGTCTTGACCAACATGCTTTGAGGCAGATGCGAGCGCTGGAGACGGGGCTCGTCGGCGCAGAAGACGACCAGTCGTTTGGCAAGCTGCAGTAGCTCGCGCACATTGAGCGGCCAATCGTGCAAACACAGCGCCTCGACGAAGCGCGCCGAGACGCTCGGCTGAAAGCGCGGGTTTTCAGACCCGAGAAAATGCAAAAAAAGCGGGAGAATGTCCTCCTTTCGCTCCCGGAGCGGCGGGATGCGAAGGGTCAGCCCATCCAGGCGCGCCAGCAGATCGGCACGGAAACGTCCTTTTTCGACGGCCGCCCCGAGGGGCTGCTGGGCGGCTGCAATCCAACGCACGTCGATACGCACCGGCTTGTGCTCGCCGAGCGGCGACACTTCTCCCATTTCGACGGCCCGCAGGAGCTTCGTCTGGATGGCCATAGGAAGCTCCACGATCTCATCCAGCAACAAGGTTCCTCCGCTCGCCGCTCGGAGGTAGCCCGGCTGCGAACGACTGGCACCCGTGAACGCTCCCTGGCGGTAGCCGAACAGCTCGGCCTCGGCTAGCGATTCGGGCAACGCGGCGCAGTTTACGGCTACGAACGGGTCCCGCCCGCTCACACGGTGCGCTGCTTTGGCAAAAACCTCTTTGCCGGTGCCTGTCTCCCCCTCGAGCACCACGGACAACTGCCCCGCTTTTTCCAGTGGTCCATAAGCGGCTCGCAGGCAGCTTCCGCCGTAAAGTCCGGGCGCAATTTCCCCAAACGTCTGCGGCTGGGCTGTAACCCCGCTCGCTTCGCTAACCACACCGACGCAGTCTCCGAGGCGTACGACGTCGCCAACCTTCAGCACGGCGCGTTCGGCACGCTCGCCGTTAACGAAAACCCCGTTCGTGCTGCCGAGGTCAATCAAGATCGCCAGCGGCCCGCTCCGTCGGATCTCTGCATGGCGGCGAGATACCCGTTGTCCAGCCAGGGGGGGAGTGCACTGCTCGCCGCGTCCGAGGACTACCGTGCTGCTCTCGAGTAGCGTGGTCGCCGGCTCGGGAAAGACCCAATGGACCAGGTGGTTCTCAGCAGCGCCGCGTCGACTGCGGGTGTCGTCGCCGGAGAGGGTCTCCATCGTACCCTCCGATTTACCATAACCGGCCCTGGTTAGGGCTTTTTGTGGGAACCGCCGGCTCACGCGCGTATCTGCCCAACATGTCGATCGACGACAAGGTGACAGCTGTGGAACGGGGGTGGCATACTCCCGCTTCATCCGGAAGAGGCGCTGTGCACAAGGTGGAGCGAGACCGCGCTGAGCGCAGTGGCGATATATCCCTGGCCGACACGCTCCCTGTCTCGGTGAAGCTCGGCGAAGTGATCGCCGGTAAGTACCGGCTCAACTCGGTGCTCGGTCACGGCGGCATGGGGGTAGTCATCGCGGGGCGCGACGTGTCGCTAAATCGCAATGTTGCCCTGAAGTTCATCATCGGGGGCGGCGACGAAGAGGCCGTCACCCGGTTCCTACGTGAGGCGCGGATTGCCGCCAGGCTCGAAAGCGAATACGTGGTCAAGGTACTCGACACGGGTCGGCTGAAGAGCGGAGCTCCGTTCATCGTCATGGAGTACCTGGAAGGGGAAACACTGGCGGACGCCCTGGTCCGGAGCAAGACGCTACCGACTGAGCTGGTCGTCGACTACGTGCTCGAGGCCTGCGACGCGATCGCGGAGGCGCACAGCCTTGGGATCATACATCGGGACCTCAAGCCATCGAATATTTTTCTTTCCCGCCGCGCCGACGGAAGTGATCGCGTCAAAGTGCTGGACTTCGGAATCTCCAAAACGCTCGGCCAGACCTTGCTCACCCACAGCGCTGCTTTTTTGGGCTCACCACAATACGTTGCGCCGGAGCAGATCGAAGCGGCCAAGGAAGTGGATCAACGCGCCGATATTTGGGCGCTGGGAGTGATTCTGTATGAAGCGTTGAGCGGGCGCCGCCCGTTCTCCGGCAAAACGCTGAGTGAGCTCTGTAGCAATATTCTAGCGGGTAGTGCGGAACGGCTGGATAACCACGGGGCACCGGTGGAGCGGGCGCTATCCGACTGTGTGGAGAGCTGTCTCGCCAAGCGGGTGCAAGATCGACCCGCCACCGTGCTCGAATTGGCGCAGGCGCTGGTGCCTTTCGCCTCGCCCAGAGGTCGAGCGGCGTTGCCCCGCATCGAACGCGTGACCAGCCGGGCGTCTGGGGACTTCGTCGGGCGATCCGGTTTGTCGCAAGTTGATGATACCGACGACACCCTACCCACCGAGCAGACTTTTGGAACCGTCGACGACTTGCCCAGAAGGCGACGTCCTCTTTGGTGGGCGGCAGCCGGGTTGGCAATCTCGGCCCTACTAGTTTTGTATGGGGCGATCCGCTGGACAAAAGCGCGGACTCGCGAGTCCATCGTCGCTCACGAGCCGGCGACCGAGGTCCAACAACGGATACTGACTGCTCCACCAGCCACGGCACCACCAAACCGGCCAGAGCCCCTAAACGTTGCGCCATTCCCAGCGCAGGCCCCGCGCCACAAACCCGATTCCGTCCGCCCGGCTTCTCCCGTAGTCCACGAACATAGGGCGGCACCCGCCGTTTCCGCTTCCGCGCTTGCGCCAACGGCTGCGCCCGACGCTGGACCGAGCCGGCCGGTTGCGCCCAAACCTTGTTCTGCCGCCAGCGTCACCGAAAACGGAGTTCCATTGAGCTGGTCCCCGGACCGAAAGGTGACTTTCGAATGGGCCCGCTTGGAGTGCGATCACAGTCACCGCGGAGGGACCTTTACCCTCGATCGCGGCGTCGATCGCATCCGGTGCGAGTGCCCGCAGTGAAATCGGTTCAGAGCAGGGCTCGCGCGCTGGCACTGGGGGCCGCGTTATGTGTGGGCGGATGCGAAGCGCTCGCCCCGCGCCTCGCCCCACTCCAGGCCGCGCGTTCGATACAAGTCGAGCGCTTCGAAACACGCTTCGTGGCGCAAAGCATTCCACACGCGGAGCGAGTATTCCGGACCATCCTGGGCAAGAAGAACTATGAAGCGCTCACCGCCGCCGAGTGGGTACCGTATGCACAGAAACTCGTCGATGGGTCGGTCACATCCATCGCTGTGGGCACCTTTGTCATCTCGTTGCTACCGGACGCGTACGACCACTTTGTTGTCAATGGCGGGGGTCAACTTTTCGCCGTGGACAATTCGACGGACGAGGTCCTATTGTCCGGGATGTTCGAGATTCCGAAGGTTGCTCCAATTCCCGTCTCCGCTCTCGACGGTGGCGTTGTTTCGTTACCTTCGAGACAGCGCGTGATGCGTCAATTCGCACTCAATCGGGCCAATTATCAGCACGTGTCCGAGGTGGTACTGCGCTTGCACATTCGGCGCTTGGCCCCGGAGCTCTATACCATCGATTACGATGCCCGGCATGAAGTCGGCGTCGAGGGCGATGGACACCGCCTGGAAGTGATCGGCTGTATCGAATTCATGGGCAGCCGTGACGGGCGTGAAGTGATGATCGATCTCAGAGGACGCGGACTCTTGCGCAACGACTACGAAGAGCGCATTAAGCAAGCTAGTTTTCGAAGAGCCGCACCGAGCGCTTCGATTCCCGAGTGGGGGCCGCTGGAAAATTGCTCGGGAAAGCCGGCCGGGCCCCACTGCGCGTGTCCCACGGGGGCGGTCGAAAAAGCTTCGGCGAGCGGACGACCCGGCACGAGCCAGAGATAGGATTGTTCGGGCAGTTTCACTGGAGTCGAGCATCCGGCGTCCTGTAAGCTAGGAGGTCACCGCGCGTTCCTCCCTCGACATGCCCTCCCCAGCACCCCGGCGCAGCGAATTTCCAGCTTTGCGACGCTCCGTTATCCTTGCTCTGGTCGCTTCGGGCGTGCTTCCCGCGTGTGGAGCCGGCATCACCCGAGGGGTTGCCACACCTGGGGCATCGAAATCCGGGGGGGCGGAAGCCGCGCCCCCCGCACCACCGCCGTCGACTGGCGGTGCCGCTTTGCCCGGAGCTCCCGCCGAGCAGTCGCCGAGCGCAATGCCCACGATGCA
>DASXTY010000657.1:0-2453 GCA_036505155.1 Polyangiaceae bacterium
AAGGGGCCATAATCGACTCTTTCGTCCAGAGGGTCCCCGATGACCAGACCGCGCGCGCGCGCGACCAGCCGGTCGCGAACGGCAGGCATCACGCGCCGGTCTACGATGATGTTGCCGCAGCTCGTGCAGCGCTGCCCTGCGGTGCCGAAAGCCGCCCAAAGAGCGCCTTCGACGGCCAAGTCGAGATCCGCATCCCCGAGGATCACCAGCGGGTTTTTTCCGCCGAGCTCCAGAGAAGGAGTTTGCAGATTGCGGCCGCACACTTCGCCGATTTTTCTGCCCACCGCCGTCGACCCGGTGAATGAGACCTTGTCGATGAGCCCGGCGTCGACCAGCTCGAGCAGAAACTCGCCGGCCCCGCCTGCGCCGGCGCCGTGGACCACGTTGAGCACTCCAGCGGGCAAACCGGCTCGCCTCCAGAGCTCCGCGAACAGCTCAGCAACGCCCGGCGCGTCATCGGACGGCTTCCACACCACTGCGTTTCCACACAAGATCGCGGGCACCAACTTCCACGAGGGAACCGCAATCGGAAAATTTCCCGCGGTGATGGCCGCGACCACGCCCACCGCTCGCCGGTAGGTAAAAAGCTCCTTTTGAGGTAACTCGCTCGGAACCGTTTGGCCGTACAGGCGCCGCCCTTCGCTCTGAAAGAACTCGGCCGTGTCGATGGCCTCTTGCACGCTTCCGCGAGCCTCGCGTACCGGCTTGCCCATCTCGCGCGCGATGAAGCGAGATAGATGTTCCTTTTCGGCGTGGAGCAGCTGGCCCAGGCGCCCCAAAACTTGAGCTCGCTGCGGGGCAGGAACGCGCGTCCAATCCCGCTGCGCGCGGCGCGCGCTTTCACACGCTTCGCGCACTTGCTCGGCGCTAGAAACCGGCGCAACGCTCACCACATCATCGCGGTCGGCTGGGTTTCGACGCTCGAAGCTTTCCGCAGTCGCTGGGCGATCCTCACCCCCGATCCGGTTTCCGACTAAAAGGGTCGGGGGATAACCGCGCTGCTCGAGAGTTCGCATGTTTCGAGCGTGGCGCTGAGCGGGCCGGGTGGCAAGGCAGTCGGGCTGGGGTAGAAGCGGATTGATGCGAGCTATCGTGCTGGGATCCGGTCGGATGGGACGGGCCGCAGCCTGGGATTTGGCGCGCCGGGAAGGGGTGGAGACGGTCGCCTTGGCGGATCGCGAACCCGCCGCGCTTGCGTTGGCCAGGGCTGAGCTCGGACGCGCCCGGACACGCGTCGAGACGCACCCGGTAAACCTCGAAGACGAGCTCAAGCTTGACGCTGTATTGGAGGGCTTCGACGTCGCGTTGTCTGCCGCCGATTACCGTTACAATGAAGGCCTTACTCGGGCGGCGATCCGGACGGGCGTACATCTGTGCGATCTCGGAGGAAACCCCGCGGTGGTTGCGCGTCAGCTCGCACTCAGTCCGGAAGCCGAGCGCGCCGGAGTTACCGTGGTTCCCGATTGCGGTCTGGCACCGGGGCTCGCGTGTTGGCTCGCCGCTTGGGGCGTCGAACGGTTGGGTCAAGTGCACGCCGTCCACATCCGGGTGGGCGGCCTTCCGGCGCACCCGAAACCCCCGTTAAATTACAAGATCGTATTTTCCGTTCGCGGCTTGACCAACGAATACATAGAACCCGCGCTGGTGTTGCGCGACGGCAAGCTCCTGGAGGTTCCGTCGCTCACGGAGCCGGAGCCCATCGAGTTCGCAGCGCCTTTCGGTCGGCTGGAAGCTTTTCACACCGCCGGCGGGCTCTCGACACTGGTGAACACACTGCGGGGCAAGGTGCGGCACCTCGACTACAAGACCATTCGTTACCCAGGGCACTGCGCCGCGTTTCAGGCCATGGCAAAAGTGGGGTTCTTTTCCGAAGAGCAAGTGGGCGGAGTGGTACCGCGTGAGCTCACCGAACGGCTTCTCGAGCGCGCGCTCACCGACGGGGACACCGACGTGGTTCTGGTTCGGGTTGAGATTCAACCGGATTCAGAATCGAGCCGCCGGCTGGTCTTCGAGGTGGTCGACCATCACGACGCGGAGACCGGACATTCGGCGATGGCGCGTACCACCGCTTACCCAGTTGCCGTGGTAGCGCATTGCCTGGGCAGCGGAGTCATCAAACGCCACGGTGTACTACCCGCGGAGACGTGCTTTCCTCTTGCCGACTTGGTCCAAGCCGTTCGTGAGCGCGGCATCGATATACGCGAGAGTTGGAAAGACTGACCGGGGCTGCGGCTGCGGCAGGCGCGGGGGGCTGGGGCAGCGGCTGCAGGCCGGTGGCAGGGGCTGGGGCAGCGGTTGCGCGGAGCCGATTCATGCTCGGCGCGGGCTCCTACTCGAAGACCGAGGGTGGATTCAACAAGGTTCGCCGAAAACGCGGCCGGAAGCTATAGTGTTTTCTCCTTAGGCGGTGTCCATCAATTACGGAAGTCATGATGCGAGTTTGCTGATGGCGT
>DASXTY010000658.1:0-3188 GCA_036505155.1 Polyangiaceae bacterium
GAGCGAACCAGAGGTTTGGGGAGAGGTGGCCGGACTGGTTCGCGAAGCCGCGCTGTCCTACGCGGAGCTCATCGCGCACAACGGTTCGGGCCCGCGCGTCGTTTATCAGGAGCCGGTAAAGTCAGGCCCAATGCTGCGCGAGTTGGTGGTTTCCGAATATTCCCTCGGTCGCGGCAACTCGAAATCGACGCTGAGATTCGGGTGGCAAAGTGAAACCGGAGATGTGCCGCCACATATGGACATTTTGCTCCAGTTGGTCGCCGATCGCGTAACCGAAGCCCTGACGGTGCTTTCCAGTGACCTGGTGATGGCTGCGGAGGTTCCCGCGCAAACAAGTGGAGCGAAGGTCCCGGTTCCCGGTGGGATCTGAGTACCCGCATTGAAGCAATCCAGCCTGCTCCCAGGATGGAATATCCTCGCCCACAATCTGGTCACCAGCTTTCAGATCGCGACCACTGCCACCCACAAGCAGCGCACCGCGAAGCGAACGTCACTCTTTTTTCTGCGAGCCATCGCTACCCTGCGCTTCGAGTGGCTTAACAAGGCTGCGCGGCTGCTCGGGCCGAACGGTGTCCCTATTCTTCGCCTCGTGAACAACATTGCGACGCGCGCCACCATCGAGAAAATCGATCAGGCCTCGACAAAACGCTGCCTGATTATTTGCACCTGTCTGTTCGCGTCTTATCGCCCGATGGCTTGCGCCGGCAACGCCACCCGGCTGGGACTTTTTGCGGGTCCCGCCAGGTGGCTGCCGGCGCCGTCACTTCACACCCGAGCATCCGGTGTTAGCAGTTGCAGAGCTTCACGTAATAGCCCTGTCATCGGCGCGCTCGGAGACAGGCGGCTTTTGCCTTGGCCAATTTGCCTGAGCGCTCCGCGTGTCTCGGATGCGCGAAAGCCAAGGTTTGTGAGCGCGCTCAAGAGTTTGTCTTGAGCGACCTCGGGGAGGGGGTCGTTGTCTACCTGGGAGCGTTGCTCGGCTGTTTTCAGCTGGTACTTTTTCTGGCGAAAGTGGATTTTGTTTTTGATGTGCTGTTTGCCGAAGGTTTCTTCAGCGTGCAGTCTATTGTGAGCTCTGCACAGCACACGCACATTGCCCGCCTCTCCACAGCCACCGAGCGCTTGTGCTTGAATATGGTCCAGCTCGAGCAGTGCTCGGGCCTGGCAGCGGCGGCCGCTCGCGTCCTGGAAGCTGCACTGCATTCCATCGCGCGCGAAGACCGCTCGCCGTACCGACCGCGTCACCGCCGCAGCTCGCTTGGCCCGGCTAGCAGCACGTCGCGGCCGGTCAGTCTTTCCGAGTTTTTTCTTTTCCAGAATCGCAAGCAACAGGTCCACCGCCCGTTCCACCAGCACCGCCAGATCGCCGCTCGGGTTGGAGTGGCTCAAGAGGTTTTGCGCCCGCTCGAGCTTTTCCTTGAGCCCGGCATCGGCGGTGAATTGAATCTTGTACCGAGCCGCTGAGAGCGGCTCCACGGGTTTCACGGGCTTGGGTGGCGGCAGAGCACTCAGAAGTGGCCTCTGCACGGGCTCGGCTCCTGACTCGGGCGGCTTGGGTGGCGGTAGTTTGCGTATCCTCGAGGGCGCGTCGGGTTTGGGAAACCGCGCTGCCAAAAGAGCTTCGAGCTCGCGCTTGGTCTTGCCAGAGGCTTGCCTAAAGAGCTCCAAGTGGTTCTCGTCGGTGAGGTGGTCTCGTAACAGGGTGAGAGCCGACAGGTGAACCGAGCCGCTTTCGATTAGCTCGTAGACGACAGGAAATCGGCGCAAGAGCCTGGCGGCGGTGATGCGTCGAAAGGCCTCACCTTCACTCATGCGGAGTTTCTCCCGGCAGAATTCGAACATACTCGAATATGCGGCTTTGAGATGGAGCCGGCGTTCTTCGACCTCGCCGAGCAAGCCGATGAGTCGGGCGGTGAGCTCGCGCTGCGAGCAGACGAGCTTTTCGAGTCCAAAGAGCAATTCATCATCGGATAGATCGCGCAGATGTTTCATGTCTCCGGTATATCACCGAGATTTTTGAGCCCCTGGTCGACTCATGGCCGCGTGATCTCGACTCGATCGGCGCGCGAGATGTCCGCGGCTCGATCGACGCGTTGGCAGGCAGCTCAGGCGGCGTAGGGCGGAGGTTTGGAGGCGTGCAGCGATCTTGTCCGCAGGTGATGCCGAAATCGCGTCAACAAGATTCGTGCATCGGGTCATGTTTTTTTCTCTCCTCTTAAACGCGGCTGATGCTCTTGGAAACTCGGCAAGGCGAAGGGGCGGATCAGCGGGGACACCCACATGTCCCCGCCCGCCCCGGAGCCCCTTGGATAAGCATTAGCCGGCCCGCGCACTGGATGAACGAATCTTCCATATGCAGCCCGGCACTACGCGCCTCCCGACTTCAGCGCCTTTCGTCCCATCGCCTTGTCGGGCCTTTGCTTATGACTTGTAAAACACAAAGTAAATGGTAATCTGCAAAGGTGCTTGCCCGCCATTGCAGACAATTAGTGCGCCAACGGCTGACGATGTACCCGGCCGTGGCGTTAGTGGGACCGCGGCAGAGCGGCAAGACGACTCTGGCCCGGTCGTTCGAGGGGGACTATTTCGACTTGGAGCAAGACTCGGAGCGGCTCCGTCTCGATCTGGAGTGGCCGCGTCTCGCCGCAGGCCAGAGTTTCGTTATTCTGGACGAGGCACAGTCCTGGCCTGAAATCTTCAACCGGTTGCGCGGGGTGATCGACGTCGACCGAAAACGATGCGGACGGTTCCTCTTGCTGGGCTCAGTCGCACCGAGCTTGATGGAACAAGTTTCTGAGTCGCTCGCCGGTCGTCTTTCCATCGTGGAACTCTCGCCATTCACGCTGACTGAGCTACCTTCGAAGGCCGCCCGAGCCCGGCTCTGGCTTTGCGGCGGTTATCCAGACGGTGGGGTGTTGGAACCGAAGCGGTTCCCTGGATGGCAGCTGGACTATCTGTCATTGCTGATTCAGCGCGACCTGCCGGCGTGGGGTCTACCCGCGCGTCCTCAGGTCACGCAGCGACTTGCCCGCATGCTTGCAGCCGTTCACGGGCAAACCTGGAATGCCTCGCAGATTGGTCAGAGCCTGGGACTCAACTATCAGACCGTCAACAGCTACGTCGATTACCTGGAAGGCGCTTTCCTGGTTCGCCGCCTCATCCCATTTCACGCCAACGTCAAGAAACGA
>DASXTY010000659.1:0-3123 GCA_036505155.1 Polyangiaceae bacterium
CGTTCGAAAGCGAGGGTCTGGGGGACATATTGGCCAAAATCATGTACGAGCCGCTGCCCGTCCCCTCGCGGGCAAAGCCGGATCTTTCGCCGAGCTTCGACCACTGGTGGGTGCGCGCCGCGGCGCGCGACCCCGCGCACCGCTTCCAGTCTGCCAAGGAGCTGGCTGACGAGCTCGCCCTTGCGTTAGGGGTAACCCAGCGCATTCAGGTAAGCGGCGAACCACCGAGAGTCGAGGAACGCAGCGGCCCCCGGCTTCGTCCGCGCGACTCCTCGAGAGACAGCGAGCTCGCCATTTTGGCTGGTGCGGGCCAGGCGGTCACCCTCGACGGCCATACCGACAAGCCGGTCTCCAGCACGTTCTCCGGCGCTCCAGATTTTCGTTCGCCGGCCCGAAAGCGTTTCTTGCCGGTTGCAGTGGTTGTGTTCCTGCTGGCGGCGGGCGGCTTGGGCTTCGTGATGGTGAAGCGCGACAACTCAAAGACAGCACCGACGCATGCCGCGGCGGCTCGAGAGCCGGTGATCGCAAAAGTCAGTCCGGCCGAGCCCCCAGCGTCTGCCAAGAACACGGAAAACCAGGCGGGCGCAGTCGAGACGGCGAAAGCCGCGGAAGGCGATACCGTAGCCCCCGTGTCGTCGTCTTCGGCGACGGCCGCTTCGGTATCGGCGCCGCCGCAAAAGGCGCCGCATAACCGGCCTCCCAAGAAAAAGCAAGGCACCCAGCCCCAAGTCGATTTCGGAATCTAAGTCTCGCAGAGTCAAGGGTTTCACCTTCTTGAGACGGTTCTTATCTTTCGCTGCCCCGGCGCTCTTTCTCATCTGCTCTAGCAGTCACGCGCTCGCACAGTCGGCTTCCGACCGAGCAACGGCACGCTCGCTCGCGTACGAGGGACAAGCAGCTTTCGATAAAGCGGATTACCAGATGGCGGAGGATCGCTTTTCGCGAGCGGACTCGCTGGTGCACGCGCCAACACTTCTTTTGGCGTTAGCACGCACCCAAGTAAAGCTTGGAAAGATGGTCCAGGCGTACGAGAGCTACCAGAGCATCATCCGAGAAGGGCTTTCCCCCAAGGCTTCCAAAGTTTTCAAGCAAGCGTACGCGGACGCTGAAAAAGAGGTCGGGCAAATCAGCCCGCGCCTCGGCTGGGTTACGCTCGTCATCAAAGGGCCCGATGACCCGAAGGTGGTCATCGATCAGGACACCGAGGTGCCGAGAGCGGCGCTAAACGTGAAGCGCGCCGTCAATCCGGGCGACCACGAGGTGACCGCCACCGCGTCCGGCTTTCTTCCCAACAAAGCCAAGTTCTCCGTGGGCGAAGGGGAAGCCATTGCCGTTACCGTCACTCTGGAGCGCGACCCCAATGCAAAGTCGGCTGAATCCCAGGCGCAGACGTCCGCGGGCGGTTCTGTGCAGAGCAAGCCCGGCTTGCCGGCTGAAGCCGGAGAACAGGGTGCTCCGCGCGGCAAGACTCAGAAAATCCTCGGTTTCGTTTCGATCGGCGTGGGCGGCGCGGGCCTCATCGCGGGCGGCGTCACCGGCTATTTGGCCATGAATAAGAAAAGCAAGCTGGACGACGCCTGTCAGGGAGGTCAGTGCCCGCCCAGTCAGCAAAAAAATCTCGACGCGTTTCACACCTTCGGGACAGTTTCAACCATCGCCTTCATCGTCGGCGGAGTGGGTGTCGCGACGGGAGTGACGCTGCTCCTCACCACTCCTCACGAAAAGGCGCCGTCGGTCGCGGCGGTCGTCGGCCCTGGCTCGATCCACATGAGAGTAAGCTTCTGATGCGTCGAAGCACCGCCATCCGACCAGCTTCCACCGCGGTGGGGAAGCTCGTTGCGTGCGTAGTCGTGCTCGCCGCTTGGTGGATGACCGGCGCCGGATGCACCAGCATCCTCGGTGACAACTATCACATCGCCAAGGACTCTGGCACCGACGCGAACACCGGGAGTTCGTGCAGTGCGGATGCCGATTGCGCCCGTGATCCTGACGGGCCGGTGTGCGACTTCCCGTCCGGAAAATGCGGCGAGTGCTCGCCCTCTCAAAGCACGTGCCCGGCGAGCACTTTCTGCACTTCGCAGCGCGTATGCCAGGCCGGCTGCAACAGCGACACCGACTGCGGAGGGGTTCTCACTTGCGAGGTGAGCACGCACCAGTGCACGGGGTGCACCACGGACGCCGACTGCCCGGCCGGTACTCTGTGTGACACGACGGCCGCCAGCTGCAAGCCGGGGTGCACACCCGAACACGCCTGTATGCCGGGCCTCGACTGTTGCAACGGACAATGTCTAGACCTCAAGGACGACGAGGCAAACTGCGGCGCATGCAACGACGCCTGCAGCACTCAAAATGGGACGCCCTTTTGCACGAATGGCGCGTGCACTATCACCTGCGCTCAGCAGTTCGCAGACTGCGATGCGAATGCTCGCTCAAACGGCTGCGAGACGAAGATTACCGACAATCCGCAAGCCTGCGGCGACTGCGTCACGGTTTGCTCCGTGCTGAACGGCACCGGCACCTGCCTGGGGAGGCAGTGCGCGATCCAGAGCTGCACTCCGCCCCACCAGGACTGCGATGCCCCGACGGGTTATGGCACCGGCTGCGAGACCAACACCAATACGGATGTTGCTCACTGCGGGGGCTGCACCAACGCGTGCACGAATGCAAACGGCACCACCACTTGCAACGCCGGCACCTGCCAGCCGTCCTGCGCCGTCGGTTTTGCCGACTGCGATAACAACCCCAATAACGGCTGCGAAACCGATACTAGTTCGAGCGTGACCCACTGTGGAGGGTGTGCTCCGCCGATTGGATCGGGCACGACATGCTCGCTGCAGAACGCAACGCCCGAGTGCCGCGCCGGGCAGTGCAAGATCGCCACCTGCGATACCGGCTTTGCCAACTGCGATCTCAACCCCGCCAATGGCTGCGAAACCCCCGCGAACACGGTGGATAACTGCGGCGACTGCGGCGTGAAGTGCACCAACGATCACGGCAACACTTCCTGCGTGCCCGCCTCGGGGGGCTGCGTCCCATCATGCAATACGGGTTACAAGGACTGCGACGGCAACCCGAACAACGGGTGCGAAACCAACACGGATAACGACAAGAACAACTGCGGCC
>DASXTY010000660.1:0-4040 GCA_036505155.1 Polyangiaceae bacterium
CGAGAGAGCCGCAGTGGTTTGGAGCTGGCTTGCGGACGTGACAAGCGGGCGTGTCACTCCGACTCCAATCAACGGCAATCAAGCCTCGGTGGGACTTTTCTGGAGCCGCGTGATTTCGGGTACAAGTCAGGATCCGCGCGACATCATCGATCCCAACGGCGGCCTGCGAGATCACGTGACGTACGTCAGCACGGCCACCCTCCAGGCAACTGCAGAGCGCCAACCGATTTCGAGTTTTTATCCAACTCCTACCAAGCAATTTACAAGTGCCAACGGTTTTAGAACCCTCTGCAATCCCGGCGATCCATCGGAGTTTCTCAATTGCGGGCCGATCGGGAACCAGTTCCCGTCGCTCGCGGTAGAACCGGAGTTGGGCGCTGACCCGACCAAGGGGGTGCTCGGATTTGCCGAGCCTTCCCGCATTCTGGTCGCCCCGGACCAGACGCTGGTGTCGTTCACCACCTCCAGCACCAACCTTTTGCGAAATCTCACGGACTATACGCACGACTCCTTGGTAATTCCGATGAGGCGCGGGGGCTACCGGTGGTATCAGCCCGTCGAGCCGCCCTTTCGCATGTCCAACCTCGGCTATGCGACGCAATTTGTCGGAGTACCGGAGCCGCTCTCGCCGGACAACGTGCTCGAGTTCGGGATTGTCGATGGAAACCTGGGAATCGTGAAGGGCGATCAGGTGGTCGAGACCTTCCGCGGCTTGAGCCTCGCCCGGGCGGAGCGGCCCTTACTTCCCGCCCCAAGGCGGGGAGCGAAGGCCGTGGTGACCGCGAGCGAGAGAGCACTCTTCGTGGTGGGAGGCCGTTATACGCCGGAGGTCATACCGAAGGGATTTGCGCCGGACCAGCGCACATTCCAGATCTGGCGCTTCGACTTGAACCTGCGGCAATGGAGCCCGCTCCTCCTCAACGACGCCGTTATCCCTCCGCAGGACGTGCTCGCGACGACCTATGATTATCGGAATCGGCGCCTGTTGGTGCTGGACCAGGTGCAGGTCCAACCCGTAACCAGCATCGACGAGCGTCCCATTGTTCCCAATCCCGAGCCGGGGCAGGGGATCACAACCAGCACGGTCGCGAGGCTCATCGTGTACGACTTGAAAACCCGTAGCTCGGCGGTGCTCCAGACCTGGACTCGGCGAGGCAAAGGTTTTTTCGAGGCGCTGGCGCTCACCGCGCTGGACGACGGCGGTGTGCTGCTCACGGGAGCCGAAAGTCACGTCACTCGCATGTTTCGGTTCGACCTTTCCACTGAGGGAGGCGGTCTGAAGGTTCGATGGGGAGGGTCCACGAAACTCAACGGAGCGCTGATCGAAGTTCCGGTTCACCTCGACGACAGCGTTGGATTTTTCCTCTTCGACAACCAGGACCAGCTCTTTGAGCGGGTGAAGGCCGGAGAGCTTCGAAGGGCGGGCCAAGCGCCCGTGGAGCTGTGAATCGACGGCTCCCTTCCCCGAAAGTCCTTTCGGCGGGGCTCTGGAGGAGTCTCTTCGTCTGCCCACTGCTTCTCTTTCACTGCGACTCGGCTCCGATCGTCAGAGCGAGGCAGGACGCAGGCTCCGGCTCGGCCGGAAGCCCGTCGGTTAGCGCGGACGGATCTCCGGTGCTGGAGTTTCCGGCACCGGACGCGGCCCCCGCCGATCTCAGTTGGCTATTTCAAAAAGCCGGCTGGACCGATAACGACAGCTTGCCCGGCTGCCCATTTCGAGTAGCCAATGTCGGTGAGCTTCAAGTTCCACCCCACGTTTGGCAGAGCTGTGGCGCCGGGTGCGAGCGGAGCCCGCTCCTCTTTGGATCCGTCCGCGCTTGGGGGTCGAACTTTGGTTCTGGAGTGCGAGAGGTCGGCGGTCGGCTCGTAGTGCTCCATGAGCTGGGATTTTCCGATCCGGCGGTCCGGTTGGCCTGGATCTTCGACCTTGGAAGCGATCAGTTTGATTTCGCTCTTGGCGGCAGTATTACTGCCTTGCCGACTTTTTCTCCCGTTCCGGGTCTCGCATCCTGGGGCTCTTTCCGCTGAACGTCGAGAAAGGCCACACCCTGAGCCTCGCGCCGCTCCAGCCTGGCGAGGCGTATCGTTTCCACATCTATCGCGATCCCTCCCCGTATTCGACCGCGTTCGATCTGGACGACGGCTGGGGGTTGCTTTACTTCAGCGGCTCGGTGCAGGTTTCCGCAAGCCTCGACTCCACCGTGCTGCAAACGGTGTATTCCGGTGTAACCATGGGACTGGCCAACGCCCGAGGCAACCTGCTCACATGGTCCGAGTATGCGGGCGGAAAGTGGATCCTGCAGACCTGGGCGCGCACACGAGGCGTGCAAACCCTGGACTCCGGGCCAGACGCGAGATTTGCGGCTTTGAGCGCGGAGCGGATTGTGTGGCTTGCGAGAACACATGAGGCCGATGGAGGCACCTCGACGCGGATCCGCTGGACCCCGTTCAGCATCGACCTCGGCCAAGCCCAAATCCATGAAGGACCTGAGCTTCCGGCAGTCATTGGTCAGCTCTACACGGCGGGCGACTGGGTGGCGGCGACTCAGTGCCCGTACGAGAACCAGGTTTGTCAAGTGCTACTGATTCGTCTGACGGACAACGCGGTCTTCCTCATCCCTCCCGAGGCCGGCCACACCATCCTGCCACTCGGAATGTCTTCCTCCACGCTGCTCGTGGGAGAATCGCGGCCGCCACCGGGTGGCACTGGCATGCCGGAGCACGAAGCCCTGCTCCGTTACGATATTCCAAGCTACGTTGCGACGAAGGCGCCCCTATGACGTGGCGCTTGCTGAAATGGTGGGTTCTTCTGATCGCAGCATTTTGTACCGAGGGCTGCGGCGAGTGCAATGACATAAAAGCGATGAGCTATATCCAGGGAACTGTCACGGATAGCCAAACTGGGCAGAGGCTGTGCAATGCCGTGGTGGATGGGATGAAAATGATGAACTCCGGCCCCGATTGCGGCCATTTCCTGATAGATGTAGCGGGCAACGGTACGTATTGGATTACTGTATCGGCGCCCGGGTACGCCACTCAGACAAAGCAGGTGACGACCGACCAAGAAATAGACCACGGATGCGGTCAGATAAGCCACTACGGGTACGTGACCTTCGAGCTCGTGCCACTGTGAGCATTGCGGCAAGCTGAAGGAGGCGAATGACCAGGCGCCGAGCGAGAGGCGCCTCAGGCCCTGCGCAGCGGGTTCGGACGCCGAAAAAGAGCCCGCCGGTAGAGTCGCGCGGCTGGTTGGTGGTCGCCGCGCGGCGCCGGGAGCTTATCGCGTCTCTTGCGCTGCTCAGCGCGGTGATAGCGGTTTACGCGCCATCGCTTTCAGGTGGCTTTCTGAACTGGGACGACCCGTGGCTGCTCTTGAGAAATCCGCATGTCCAGAGCTGCGAAGTCTCCGAGATCGGAAAAATATGGACCGACTTTTCGAAGACAACCCGGCTCGAGCTCGGGGCCGAGTACTTGCCGCTCCGGGATCTCAGCCACTGGCTCGAAGGCTGCACGGTAGGCATCCGTGCGACACCGATGCGCATCGCGAATCTCTTGATTTACGCGAGTGCAGTTTTGCTTTTCGCCGAGCTATTTCGAATCTGGTTTTCAGGCTTTTTGCCGGCTCAGGTTGCGGCCTGGATTTTCGCGCTGCATCCGGTACATGCGGAATCGGTCGCGTGGCTCGCCGGGCGAAAGGACGTGCTCGCGCTGCTGTTTGTCGCGGCTGCCTTGCTCATCCACGCGCGCCAGGGCCCCTCGCGCACCTGGTCGGTGCCGCTCTTGATTGGCTGTGCTTGCCTGTCGAAGTCTGTGACCGTGATTGCGCCTGCGCTGCTCTTGGCGCAGGACTTCTGGCTGCGAAGGCGGCCCGAGCAGCGCGTCTACCTGGGCTCGATTGGCGTTGCTCTGGCGGCCGCTGCGCTCCACATCGCGGTCGGCTCGAACGTCGGGATGACGACGGAGCTGGCAGGAGGCTCGAGGGCCACCGCGTTGATCACCATGGGGCCGGTGTGGCTTCGCTATCTGAAAGCGCTGATCTG
>DASXTY010000661.1:0-13079 GCA_036505155.1 Polyangiaceae bacterium
TCCATCTTGGCGATCAGCATCTGGTCCGCACCACCCAGGCCGCCGATGAGCTTGGTGACCTCACTCTTGGCCAAAGTCATTCGCGACGGCGAAACATCGATGGACTTCATCGATGCGCTGGCGTCGACCAGCACCACCAGGTGGCGTCCGGTGCTGCGCCCGCCGAGCCGTGGATCTCCCACCGCCAGAACTAAAAGGGCGACCAGCAAAAGCTGCAGCAGCAGCGACAAAAGACGCCGAAGCTGAGAGAACAGCGAGGTTGCCTCCTGATCGCGCAAGATGCGCTGCCAGATACGGGAAAACGGCACGGCAATCGGCCGGCGGCGTAACTTGAGAATGTAGAGCGCGACCGTAAGGCAGGCGGCGATCCCGCCCAGAGTGAGCAAGACCGATAACGGAAGCCCGGTCAGAAACATCAGCGCAGAAACCCTCCCCGCCGGAATACCCGAAGCACCAGCTCTTCGAACGGCAGGTTCACATCGGCCGCGAAATACGGGACCTGCCGGCCGATGCAAAATCGCTCGACTTGTTCACGATATTCGCGCCAGGACTGTTCGATGCGCTCGAGCACTCGGCCCGTAACCGTGACCTCCCGCTCTTCGCCGGTTTCACAGTCATACACGCGCACGTCGCCCTTGAGCACCGGATGCGCATCCGCCGGTTCCACAACCTGGAGCACATACGGCTCGAAGTTGTTGAAGCGCAGCATGTTGATGCCTCCTTCGAAGCCCGCCGGGTCGTAGAGGTCGCTGATCAAGATGGCCAACCCCCGACGCTTATGCTGGGCCACGAAGGCTTTGAGGCTGAGCGCGAGGTCCGTGGTGCCGTCCGGGCGCAGGTTCTGCAAAAATTCGAATACTTTGAAAATCCTGCCCTTGCCGCGGGTGGTGGGCATGCGCGCCATCACTGCGTCGCAAACCCCCACGATGGTCACCCGGTCCAGGTTGACCAGCCCCACGTACGCGAGCGCGGCGCAAAGTCTCCTCGCTTGATCGAACTTCCGTCCATCGCCAAAGCCCATGGACGTCGAACAGTCCACAATAAAGTAAATGCTCAGGTCTTCCTCTTCTTCATACAGGCGCAACAGCAGTCGTCCAAAACGCTGATACACATTCCAATCGATGAAGCGGAAATCGTCACCTGCCGCGTATTCACGGTGATCGGCAAATTCGATTCCGCTGCCGCGTTTCTTGCTGCGCCGCTCCGCTCGCACCCGACCTGCGAAGACTCGCCGGCTGACGATGGCCAGCATTTCGAGCTTGCGCTGGAACTCATCGTCGAACAGCGGTTGGCGGCGACCTGTCGCTTCGCGACTTGGAAGAGCCGCCCTTCGCTGTAGGAGCTGCGCGATGCGCACTTACACCCCGGCCTGGGGCAGCTGGTCGATGATTTCCCGGATCACCGCGTCCGTGCTGATCCCTTCCGCTTCGCCTTCGAAACTCAAGAGAATCCGATGCCGGAGCGCCGGTGGAGCGGAGGCCCGAATATCGTCGGTGGCGGCGGCAAAACGCCCCTCGAAAAGGGCCCGAGCCTTGGAGGCGAGCAATATGGCCTGGACCCCGCGGGGCGATGCGCCGATCCGGACATAGCGGCGAACTTTCGGCGGAGCGATATCTGAGTTGGGATGCGTCGCTTGGAGCAGCCGAATTGCGTAGTCTTGCACGTGCCGAGCCACCGGGACCGAACGCACCAGCTTTTGCATGGCCAAAATGTCTTCACGGCCGAGCACGGATTTCACCTGCACCTCGTGATCCGTGGTGGTGCGATCGACGATGCTGTGGAGCTCCTCGCGGTTGGGAAAAGGCATCTCTAGCTTGAAAAAGAACCGGTCCAGCTGAGCTTCGGGAAGCGGGTAGGTGCCCTCCATTTCCAACGGATTTTGGGTGGCCAGAACGAAGTAAGGCTCCTCGATGCGGTAGCTGGTGCGTCCCACCGTGACGTGGTGCTCTTGCATGGCTTCGAGCAGGGCGCTCTGGGTCTTGGGTGTGGCGCGGTTTACTTCGTCCGCTAAAACGAGGTTGGCGAAAACCGGTCCTTTTCGGAATTCGAAAACGTGGCCGCCGGCTGCGGTCTGGTCGACCACGGTAGTGCCGATGATATCGGCGGGCATCAAGTCGGGGGTGAACTGTATCCGCGAAAATTTCAGCCCGAGAGCGTCGGCGAGCGTGCGCACCAGCATGGTTTTCCCGAGTCCCGGCACCCCTTCGAGCAGCGCGTGCGAGCCGCCCAAAATGCAAGTGAGCACTCCGTCGATGACTTCGCGATTGCCGACGATGACTCGGCCGATCTCCTCCCTGAGCGCACCGATCTTCTGCTGAAATGCGCGGACATCTTCACGAACGTTTTCGGCGTCAGCCATGATGTTCCTCGGTCCGGTCGGCGTCACTCGCGCGGCCGGATCAGTTGAAAGTAGCGCTGCACGTAAAAGCGGTAGCCGGGAGGAATCTGGTCCTGGCCCATTCCACGCTCGGCGACATTCTTGTAGTCGGTGTAGACTTTCTGATAGCCCCGCCCCACGAACCCCCGCTGCGCCGCGCCGTAGATGACTTCGCTCGAAGCGCTGCCTTCCCCGGTGTCCACGGCAGCCGCCGACACATCTTTGGTCTTCGCTTGCGTCCCGCTCTTTTCCCCCTTCACGTTGGGATCGTGACCTGCCCCCCAACCTTTGTCCGGCGCGCTCGGGCCGCCTTGCCCCGCTTTGGGCGGTGAGCCCTGCACTCCGGCGCCCGGCATCTCAGCCCCACCCATCGAACCGGCGCCGCGACTGAGACCGAGCCCCAACGCCGGGAGCTCACCCTGCTGACCCTGACCCTGACCCTTTCCGGGTTGGCCCTTTTTTCCTTGGGATCCCTGACCCTTTTCGCCCCGCGCATGCTGGCCGAAAAGCAATAGCCGCGTCATCTGTTGCGACCCACCCTGGCCCTGCTGACGAAGCAGCTGGCGCAGCTCTTCGATTTGTTTCAATAGCTTTTGCTTTTCTTGCTCGCTCTGTTGCTTCTCCGCCAAGCGGTTGAGGTCCTGGGCGGCGCGTTCGAGGTCCTGCGCGCTGAGGCCGAGCTCTTGAAAAAGTTTTTCGGCGGCGGAAGCCAATTGGCGATCCAGCTCCGAAAGCTGGCGCGCGGCCAGCTCGGAGCGTTGCTTTTGCCGGTCAAGCCGTTGGAGCTGACGGTCGAGCTTCTCGAGCTGCCGCTGCTTGTCGCTCGAGCGCTGCTCTTTCCTCTGCAAAAGCCGCCGCTGCTGCGAGAGCTCCTCCCGCATCTTTTCGAGCTGCTTCAGCCGCTCCGAGCTGGCTTGCGATGCCTTCTGAAGCGCCTGACGGAGCTGCTCGAGCTCGGCTTTGCTGGGC
The DNA here is from genome assembly GCA_036505155.1 of Polyangiaceae bacterium. Classification (GTDB taxonomy): domain Bacteria; phylum Myxococcota_A; class Polyangia; order Polyangiales; family Polyangiaceae; genus DASXTY01. The sequence goes on from DASXTY010000661.1 coordinate 3,347, forward strand.
GGCTTGTTGCGACGTAACTTTTCCGCCAGCTCCCGCATCGCCCTTTGCGCATCGTCCAGCTTTTTTGATTCGAGCGGCTCACGGAGTGGCTTGCTCAGCGCGCTCTTTTCGAGCTCACGGGCGAGCGCTTTCAGGCCCTCGTCGAGCGCCTCGCGCTCGGATTCCCCTGCGCGATTCAAGTCGCGCTCGATTTGCTGGAGCGTCCCGAAGACGTCGCTGCGATCCAGCCGCTTTTGCGCGATGTCTTCGATGAGTCCGTTGAAACGCTGAAGAGCCGCTAGAGTTTCCGGATCCTGGTTTTGCTGAGCAAGCTGCTGAGCAGTCTCCTTCAACAAATCGAGATCGTCCGGGGCCAATACCAGCGGCGTCAAGTGGCGACCCGGCGCGACCATTCGCTGGGTGCGCACCTCCAGCAGAGCCAGGCCTCCGAGCAGGGCGACCAACACTGCAACCACGGGGAGCTCCAGGGGGACGTGCAACGGTGCAGCTCGTCTCGGTTTGAGACTTCGAGCGGTGACCACCGCATCCTGCATGGCGGCCTGCATAAACGGGGTCCGCTGACTAGCCGGCAAATCGCCGAATGCCAATGCGTTCGAGATCCGATCGCGATAGCCATGATGGCGATCCAGCGCCATTGCGCCGAAATAACGCGGTTGACGTCGGAAGCAGGCGTATAGTGAGCGCCCCAGGGGCAAAAGCAGTAAGGCTAGCCCGGCCCAACATAAGAACGCTTCGAGCTTCGGCCCCGGCTGCGCCAACTTCATGTAGGTGAGTGCCGCGATCGCGTACACGATCGGAATCGGCAAGAGAGAAAAACCCTTTCCTATCGCGTCACCCATGCGAAGCCGAATTCCGGTCCAGCGCGCAGCGCGCGCTAGACCCACAAGCCCTGGCTCGGTCGGGGATGGGTAGCTCATGAGACGGCGTGCCGGACCCGAAAGCGTGAAACTGGCTTTGGGTTCAGCATGTCACCTCTCAGCGTAGCGCAGCCCGTGTCCCGCGCTCTTCTCGCCGCCGGGCAGCCCGAAATCCCAGGCCTTTGGCACCGGCGGGCCGGCTCAGCGTGGCGGGCTTGACCATGACCAGGTCGCTGGTCTCGAATAGGCACCGCCCGAGCCAAAAAATCCGTGTCGCAGTCACCCAAGCCCGTGGTGCTGGTCGCCGACGATGAACCGAGCATGTTGGCGCTCGTCAGCACGCACCTGCGCGCGCGGGGCTACCGGGTCTTGCAAGCCTCAGACGGCGACCAGGCGTGGGCGCTGGCGCACGAGCACTTGCCGGACTTGGTAGTGCTGGATGTGATGATGCCCGGTATGAGCGGCTGGGAGGTGTGCCGCAAAATTCGCGAAGCCGTTTCGCTGGCGCACACGGGTGTAGTGATGCTCACCGGGATCGGAGAAAACCTGAACGAGCTAACGTCACCGCTCTACGGAGCTGACGCGTACATCGACAAGCCGTTCGAGTTCGCTGAATTCGACGCCAAGATTCGCGAAACCTTGGACCGTCGGAAACGGGGCGCTTTGGGACGGCCCGATCGCGCGGACGTGGAGAGCTCCGCGCCGGAGTTCACCTTCGAATCAACGCCGCCGGTACCCCAGCGTTCGGCGAAGCAAAATGTGTCGCCGGTACGAAAACGCCGAGCGGTACCCGGGGCACGGCGGAGCAAAGCCGTAAGGGCGCCGGCGAGACCCATTGCCGAAAAGGGAGGCAAGCCGGCATCCAGCGCCCGGCCCACCAAAGCTCGGAGGCGGGGTAAATCGGAGGGAACCGCCGCTGGGGCGACCGGGCGCCGCACTCCGCAGGGCGTTAAAGCGCCGTCCAAAGGCGGAGCAACTCCCAAAGCCGCCGGCAAGACCGCCAAACCGTCAGGGCGCTCGGCAAGAAAGTCGCCTCCCACAAGGGCTGGCGCGAATCCCCGGCCGCGCACTCGAGCCGCGGCCAAAGGCAATCCGAAGCGGCGTTCGAACGCAAAAAAACGCACCGCCAGGTCGAAACGCTGAGCGGATACCGCGCCCCCCAACCAGACCGAACCGGCTAAACCCCCACTTCTCCTTCGGCGACGAACTCCACCCCGATAATCTGGCCGTCCACGCGTTGCTGCACCCAGACCACGCGGGCCCGGCGGGTTTCCCCCTGATCCGAGACGGAAAGCTCGTATTCGGCACCCTGCTCGACCGGGTCCTCCACGACAAGTCGCATCCCCCCCCGGCTCACATTGAGCGCCCAGCCGGTGGTTTCGAAGGGACCTGACCGCAATATGACGCGGTTTGATGACTGACGGCGAGACCCACCCGAGCCGCGCCGCTGCGGCGGAGGAGCATGTTCGTCCCGAGCGCTCACCGTGGCGACGCTAGCACGAAAAGCGAAAAGGTCCGAGCCGGGAGTCTTGACCCATAGCGAAAGCTTTGGGAGAATTTGAGATTGGTGCCCGGAAAAACCGACCGGGCTGGCCCACCCATGAGTCTACTCCCCGGAGTCTTGACGGTGGGGGTCGCGTGAGGCTCATGCCTGGCGTAGGCGAGCTCAGGAAAACCTTGGTCGATCGAGGGTTCGAGGTCTATCGCGTCCTTGAAGATCGGATCGTGCTGGCGGAGCGCGTGCGCGACAATCTCATAATGGACAGCGGTGTATCGGCGGGTTACGGAAGCTCGCTCTGCGTGCATTTCGTGGTGCGCGCGCAGGCTAACGATTTCCCCACCGAAGCTCCCGAGCGGCTGCTGTCTCGCGCGCGAAGGTTGGCGGAATGCGCCGTGGAGCGGGGTTACGTCGAAGTGGGCACCGCGGTCGTCGACGTGCGAGCCCCCGGCGACGAGACGAGGACGCTGGATACATGGCACGAAGTGGCCTACCAAAAGGCGGTCCATGACCAGACGGAATTTTTCAGCGAGCTGCGTTACGCGCTCTCCCTGCCGAAAACTGCACAAGTCGTCCGAACGTAGACCGGTGGTTCGGCGCGTGATATGTGCGCTGGCCGCCGGCTGAGGGCGGAGACATGCGATGTTGAGTGTTTTTAGACGCGGAGGCGTGATGCAAGCCATCGGGGGCGCTATCGTGGTTGGGATCATCGTGGTGTTCGTGCTCGAGTTTCGGGCCGGTCGCGGGGCGGTAACCGGACTGAAGAGCGAGTGCGCACTCGAGGTGTTCGGTCGCTGCATCACTCCCAAGGAGTTTTACGCCGCGTATGGCTTGGCATTGCCTCGCGGAGCCGATCCGGCAGGCCTACGAAAGCTCCTGCTTCGGCAACAGGTGGCGGAAGGATTGGTGGAGCGAGAGCTTTTGCTAAAGGAGGCAGATCGGCTCGGAATCAGCATCAGTGACCAGCAGCTCGAAGACGAGCTGGTGTCGGGCCGCGCGCGCGTTTCTCTACCGGTGGCGGTTTCCGAAAAATTGAGTTTTCAGCTCGGTTTGTGCCGGCGCCAGCCGGCGACGTTTGGCTGCGAGCCGGGAGCTGAGCAGATGGTGCGGCAGCTGCCGGTGAAGAGCTTCGAGACCAAACAATTCGATTACAAGATCTATGAGCGCATCGTGCGCAATACAACTAATCGCAGCCCGCGCGAGTTCAAGGAAATGCAGAAGCGGGAACTGCGTGCCAAGCGCATGCGCGACTTGCTCCGCGCCCGGGTAAGAGTTTCGGAGGCGGAAGCCTTCATGCTCTTCGAACGAGAGCGATCCCGGGTAGTCCTGCGCTCGGTCGAGCTCAAGCGCGACTGGTTCGCCAAATATGCGGTGGATACATCGGATGCCGCGGTGAAGGCTTGGGCCGCTCAAAACCAAGGGGAGGTCGATTCAGCCTGGAAAGAGGAGCAAGCGAAATGGAAGGCGGGGTGCTACTTGGTGAGCGAAATTTTCGCACAATTTTCGCCCGAGACCAGCGATCAGGACAAGCTTCTGTCTCGCGACCACATCGAGCAAGCAGACAAAAGGATCCGCGGGGGCGACGCGTTCGAGGAAGTGGCGCGCGAGCTGAGCGACGCGTCCAGCGCCACCGACGGCGGAGCACGCGGCTGTTTGAGCTCCGACGATCCGTCCACCAAGGCGCTTCAGGATGCTGCTTCGGGGCTCAAGCCCGGAAAAGTCTCTCCCATCATCGAGACCGAAAACGGATTTTATCTGATTCGCCTGGAAGGCACCCTAGGTAGCTCCGCGGTTGAGGCGGTTGCACGGCGGAGCATCTCGCGGAGGCTCGCCGCGCGCTTTTTAGCGGGCGAGCTGGCTTTGAAGTTCGCCACTGAGCTCATCGAAAAGGCGCAGGCAGGCGCTTCGCTCGAAACTGCGACCCGGGAGCTAGCCGAGCGCTACCTGAGGCGCCCCGAGAAGCGGGCACGCGCGTCGGCAAAGTCAGCCGAGACCAAGGCCCCGCCCGAGCTCGAGGTGGCCGATCGACCGAAGGTCGAAATATCCACGCCATTCACGCTTCGCGACGCACCGATACCGTCGGCTATGCCCGGGGAAGCGTTGACCTCAAAAGCTTTCGAGCTCGACAAGCCCAACGCGGTTCACCCCGTGCCGCTCACCACGCAAGATGGTTGGGTGGTGATTCAGTTGAAGGAGAAAGACCCTGCCACCCGACAGGAATTTGCCCAGCACAAGGGGGAGCTGGTGCGGCGTTTGGAGTACGTCAAAGCTCAGGATGCTCTGGCACGCATGCTGGTACGTTTGCGGAAGCAAGCCGAACAAAAGATCGTCATCAACCCGACCTATACCGCAGAGCCCAAGGGTCAAGGGTCGTCTGACGAAGGCTGATCCGCCTGATCGCTGAGAAGGCACCGCGACTGCGCCGCCTGTGCGGATCGGGGCCGCGAAGCGGCAGTCCAGCAATTCTGGAGCAATTGCGGATTCAGGACGCTAGCGTGCGAGCTCTTAGCGGCGTTTGCGCGCTTTGGGTCGGCGAGGCCCCGACGGGGCACGCCCTTCCCCCGCCTCGTCGCGCATGAGCGCTTCGGCGACGCGAAGCACGCGCTGGCGGGTGTCGGCGGTGGCACTTCGGAGAACAAGCCCAAGGCGATCATCGCGAGGGCGAGGGCGCGCCTTCGCCGACAACAAGTCGGAGAGCTCGACCCCGAGCGCTCCACTTAAGCGAGCAAGGGTGTCCAGTGATGGGTTGGCGTTTGCTGACGCTCTTCCGCGCAGCACACGCTCGAGACGGGCCACTGTTTCGACAGTGACTCCAGCTCGCCCTGCAAGTTTGGCTTGGGTCATGTCCGCCGCGAGCCGCAACTCACGCACGCGCTCGGCCAGTTGAATAGCAACGTCTTTCACAGCTAACTCGTTCGAATGGTGCGCAATCCGGCCCCCCCGCGCGCTGTAAGTTACGACTTTTGAAGCGCCTGTCATTAGGCGTCTTCGCCTGGACTTTGACCGTGGGAATTTCGACATGGGTCAGCTCCGCCGACAAATGGGGCAAACACCCCCAGGAACCCGTGAGGGCTCCAATGGTATATAGGTTGCCGCCTGGCTTCAACGATCTCGAAAAAACCCCAATAAACGGGCGTTCCAACACAATTCCGGCGCCCTGCGCCCGTGTACTGGCGAGGGGGAAAAAACGGCCGCCAACGCTGCTGCTGGATGCGAGCTCCCGGATGCGCTTATTTAAGACGACCCCCATGTTTCACCCGTGTTTCGATGAAGGTTCACCCTCACCTCAACGAAGCACCTCTCCGCGTACTCGGTCATCAATGGAAAAAAAACGGAGCCGGACTATGACCCCGTCGCCGATCACTGCCAGCCGCCGCGCAAGGACGGCCCTCGAGTCAGGACCTTGTGCGCGCGTGACAAAGACCGCTGCGTAACATCGCCCCACAGCGGCACCAAACGCGAGAATATAGCCTTCGAGCGCACCTTTTCGGCCTTGCTTTACCCCGACGGCGAGCTCAGTTCGAAAGGGCGCCGGCGCGTCCACGGAACGTCGCTCGAGCTCCTGGTCGAAGCGGAGGGGCGTGGCAGGACGCCACAGCACTAACTGAGCCTTGCAGTCTTCAGGACGCACTAACCTCTCCGCTGGCCAAACCCGGATACGGAGCTGAGAGTCCGTTGCCCGATGAGTCGCCACAAGCCAGCGCTCCGACGCGTCGTCAACGTCCCACTCTCGACCGCTCGGAAGCTCGAACTCCACTGAGAAACGGACCGAGCGCCTCCGGACCCAAGCAGCATTGGCCGATTCCCACGTAAGCTCGGGAGTCAGGCGGCGGGGCCGTCCAGGTCCCCTCTCCATGCGACTTTTCGCTTCCCCGCTCGCACCGCTCCTGCCTGCACAGGCCGAGAGGCAGAGCAGGAAGGCTGCGGTTTGTGCGTAAAAACGGCCCATCTCAGACTTTTTGGCTTTGCGCAGGGGGAAGGTTGCGGCGTGCAACTTGGCCGTGCTGCAAAATGCCCTGCTCGGGCAGAACCATCGTGCTATCAAAAAGCATCCGAGCCAGCGGAGCAACGCGTTCGGTCATTCCTCCCTGGTGGCAGCGCCGGAGGAACGTCTTTGGGGCGCCAAATTTTCGGGCCTCGGGCGAGTCGGAAGACCGTCGAAGCACTGTAAGAGGAGTCAAGCCAAATGGATGGACAACGCCCGAGCTCCCGCAAAGCACGCCGACGGCGACGCGAGGGACGCCGGCCCGCTGGTCCCAGCGTCGAACCGGTCCTCATCGCGGCGCGCAGGCCCAACTCGCCGCGCATCGCTGACACTCGGCCGAGCGTCAAGCCCGTCGCGTCCGCGAAGCCGGTGGTGAAACAGGAAGCGCCGCGGCCGGCGCGACGCTCGCGGCAACGCAATAGAACCGAGGAGCCGGTCGCCAAACGCACCGCGCGCATCGTTCAGCTATCCGCCCCCGAGATCGATGAACGCGAAACGCTGCGGCAACGCCTTCTCACGCGTCTGGCGCTGAGCGAGGGTCGCGGAGCCATTTCCAAGGCGGCCAATGAATATCTGAAAGAGGGTTTCGATTACCCTCGAGAGCAGTTAATCCAATTGCAGCTGCTCGAGCACTTCGATGAAAGCGTTGCTCGCAATGCGGTGAGCGTGTTGAGCGAGCTGCTGAGCAAGGAAGCTGCGATCAAACGCCCCATTTTGGAACAGCGGCTGCGGCGCCTCGAGGAATACGCAGATGAGCCGTCAACCCGAGAGTCGGCTGCCCATCTGCGATCTGCGATTCGCCGGGAGGCGGAACGTCCGGGCGATGGGGTCTGAGCTCACCGGGGCGCTGCGCTCCAGCGCCGGCCACGAACTCAGCGATGCGGTGCTGGAAGCGCTGTGGAAGCGGGTACTGCAAAATTGGGAAAGCGATGATGCGCACGCGCACTTTCTAGAACATTGCCGGATGCACAGCGCGCTGGCACAAGCCGCCTCACGTTACCGAGGTATGTCGGGCGATCGGGAGCGTGGTCCGGTTGCTCGACAAAAGCTCGAGGGCGTCGCCGCGCTTGCCCTGGCGAGCCTGGAAAGCGCGCGGAGCTCGCAGCCCAAAGGCACGAGCAGAGCGTTGGGTCTGTTGCTAGTACTGGTGTTCGTTGTAGCGAGCGGATTCCTACTGGCTTACATGCGTGCCACCCGTTGACCTCCCGGAAGCGCCCACACATTGTCGGGCCTCTGCGGCCAGAGACCACACATCGCTGCAAATGTCGCTAGATTTTCCGCTGATTTACACACCCGGCGGGCCCGGGCTCGAGTGCAGTCCTGCGTCGGCGAAAAAAACACGCTATAGCCGCCCCATGAGAACCATCATCGCCATATTGCTCCTGGAAACCAGCTTGGGATGCGGCTCCAAGCAGCAGCCTCCACCAGCGGAACCGATCGGCGAGACCAGAAAGCCGGCGCCTTCGGCCAAGCCCCAAAACCAAAAACCCGGCGACAATCCGTCTCAATCCAACATCAACATTTCCGACGAAATAAAAAAGGCTTGCGGCATCACCGACGCCGAAGCGTTTTTCGCATTCGATTCGGCCAACGTGCGGCCTGAAGATCAGGCGATTTTCGGCAAGCTCGCCAAATGTTTCGCCAGCGGGCCGCTTTCGGGGAAAAACATGCAGCTCGTCGGGCATGCCGATCCACGAGGCGAAGACGAGTACAACATGCTGCTCGGCGAGCGGCGCGCCGGCAACGTGAAAACCGCCATTTCGGGTGCCGGGCTTGGAAAGGACAAGATCCTCACCACGTCGCGCGGCAAGCTCGACGCAACCGGCACGGACGAGGCCAGCTGGGCGAAAGATCGCCGAGTCGACGTCCAGGTCGCGCACTGAACGAGTTGGCTAGAGTACATGACTGAGCAGCTCCGAACCGGTCCCGGGCGAACCGCCGAGCTCGATCCAATAGGGCTCATGCTGGGCTCGTCTGGGGTGGTCCTGGTGGTGCTGCTGATCCTTCTTTGCGCCTCGACGTCGGTTTGGCTCATCTGGTTTCTCAAGTCGGCCCAGTTGCGTCGGCTTCGCTCCGCTCAACATCGCTTCGAGCGCGAAACCCTAGGCGTGGAAAGCGCCTCGGAGCTCATCGCCGTCGCTTCGCGCCACGCGGGTGCGCCCGGAGCGCGGGTCGTCTTCGAGCTCGCCAAACGCCACCATCAGGCGAACTTGACCTCAGAGTTCTTGCTGGCGATCGCCAAGCGCGCCATCGCTTCGGAGCAGCAACGGGTGACGAGCTTAATGCCCACGCTGTCGAGCATCGCGTCCGCCTCGCCGTTCATCGGGCTGTTCGGAACGGTGTGGGGCATCATGGATGCGTTCCTGCGCATCGGCGTGGAAAAGAGCGCCTCACTGCCGGTGGTGGCGCCAGCCATCGGTGAAGCGCTGATTGCAACCGCGTTTGGGTTGGTGGCCGCGATACCGGCTACCATCGGCTTCAACTACATCGACAAGCGCATCACGGACCTATTGGAAGAGCTGGGAGCGTCCGCCGAGGCATCCGTGCTCACGCTGATGGGGGAAGCCGCGAACGCGCGGAGCGAGGCCTAAGCCATGGGCATCAAGCTCGGAAGCCGCGCGGGCCGAGGCGGCTTTCGGGACATCAACGTGACTCCGCTGGTGGACGTCATGTTGGTGTTGCTCATCGTTTTCATGGTGACTGCACCGCTTTTGACCACGGGCCTTCGAATCGACCTGCCTGAAGTCAAAGCGGCCCAAACGCCGGTGAAGGATGCGCGTCTCTTGGTGACCGTCACCAAGGATGAACGCGTGCTCTTCGGTAACGAGGACGTCACCGGACGGGTCGCGGAGGCGTTCCGCGCCAATGCTCGAGTGCAGACCGAGCGTGAGCTCTACATTCGAGCGGACAAGGACGCGCGGTACGGGGTGGTAGCGCTGGTGGTCGCGGCAGCGCGCAATACCGGAGTCGACTCGCTGAACCTTCTGGTCGAGCCGCAAGTCGAGGAAGTGCCCGATCAGCCAACCTTGAGCGGGACCGAACCCCCAGGCAAAGCAACCAATTCTGCCGGCCGAACCAGTAGAGTTCCCGCTGAGGCGCCGCGCTGAGGGAATATGGCTGCCGACGCGCGCGTCTATCATCCAGTAGAGATTGTATCCGCTAGCTCGGTAGCAACCGGATTTCAGGTTCTCTTTTTCGTGCTGCTGGTGCTGGCGGGCAAAAGCAGAGCAGTGATCCAGGCTAAGCCGGAAGCCGTAACCCCTCCCATCCCGATTGCGGTTAAGCCCGTGATCGACGACTTGCCTCTGCTCAAGCTCGGCAGCAAGCGGGTGCGGGCAAAGCTTCCGGACATGTGGAAGAAACAGGCTCCGATCAAGCAATACGAGGCGACCA
>DASXTY010000662.1:0-3734 GCA_036505155.1 Polyangiaceae bacterium
CACCCAAGTTGACCACGTCCGCGCTCAAGCGCTTGCCCGCGAGCTCGAAGGATGTGCGGGTGCGCGTGGAGGATTCGAAGAACACGTTGATGACGGTCTTGCCGCGCAGAGTCGGAACTTTGCGCACCGGGCGCCGCGACACTTCTGCGAACGCTTCTGCGGCATCAAAAACCGCGAGCGCGGATCCGGCGTTGAGGTCCCGAATGCTCAATAAGTGACGCAAGCGCTGGGTCATGGAGGCGGTAGCTCCGAAGGCGCGCTGGCCGGTCGCACCACCGCATGCAGCCCCCTGGAGTCCTCGAGCACATCGATGCGTTGTTTAGGTCCGATTTCCACACGGCGAACCGCGTAGTCGGCTTGGATCGGAAGCTCACGACCGCTGCGGTCGACCAGAACCGCGAGCTCAATCCGTCGCGGCCGGCCGTAATCAATCAGCGCATCGATCGCGGCTCGCACGGTGCGCCCCGTATACAGCACGTCGTCGATGAGCACCACGCGGGTCCCATCCAGCCGGGAAGGAATCTGGCTCGGCCCGATGCGCGGATTCGGTAGCGCCGTCGGAGCATCGTCTCGATACAGGGTGATGTCGACGCTGCCCATGGGGACCTGGCTGCCCTCCAAGTTCAAGATCCAGCTTCGAATTTCGCGAGCGATGAGCACTCCACCGCGCCGCACTGCGATGAGCACCAAACCTTCGGTTCCCGCCGAGCGTTCGATGATCTCGCCGGCAATGCGGCGGAGCCCGCGCGAGATGCTCGCCGGATCGAGCAGGACTTGCGTCGTATCATGGGCTAGCGGTTCGGTCATGCCTGGCGCTGGATGGGGAAGGGACGGCCGGGTACCCGGCGCCCGGAGCTTTTGACATTTGCGCGCTCGCTGCAAGTCAAGTGTCGTGGCGCTTCGGCCAAAGTCTCGGGTTCCATCGCGCCTGCCGATGCGGAGCAGCGGGCCGCGAAGCGGCAGTCCACCAATTCCGGTGGGAATTGTGGACTCAGGACACTAGGCTGGGTCGATGCTTGCCGGCTGGCTGAGTGAGAGCGAGCTTTGGCTCTGGGCGTTCCTAACCATCGAGCTGTTCGGGCTGCTGCTGGTTCCGGCGGTGTTGCTCAGTCATCGCGAGCCGCCGGCCGCCATCGCCTGGATTTTGGCCTTGGTGTTTTTGCCGGGCGTCGGCTCGATGCTTTTTCTCCTCCACGGGCGGGATCGCATGCGGTGGCCCGCCCGTCGCAAACGTGCTGCTGACGCTGTGGTCTCGACCCGGCTTCAAGCTGCGCGTGGCCGTGCACTTGCGCACTCCGAAGACCAGCTGGCGGGCATGGACCCGGAGGATAAGCCGATCTTTCAAGTGTGCCGCGCGCTGGGCGCCACCGAGCTCAGCGCGGGGAACCGCGTGGCGATGTTTGCCGACGGTCGGCTGGCGTGGGATGCCGTGCAAAAAGCCATCGAATCCGCAACCAGCAGCGTGTTTGCGGAATATTACTTGATCCAGGATGACCAGACCGGGGCGCGGTTTCGCGAGCACTTGGTGCGCGCAGCGGAGCGCGGAGTGGAAGTGCGGCTGCTGGTGGACGCCTACGGATGCTTCTGGTTGCCCTCGGCTTGGTTCCGACCGCTCAAGCGCGCACAGGTCAAGGTAGCGCAGTTTTTGCCCCTCAGGCTCGCGCTGCGCCTTCCGATGAACCTGCGCACGCACCGGAAGATCCTGGTGGTCGACGGCAAAACTGCTTTTGCGGGGGGATTGAATATCGGTAACGAATACGTCGCTGACAGCCCCAAGGAGCCGATGTGGCGCGACACGCTGCTGCGCATCCAGGGTCCGGCGGTGGCTTCGCTGACCACGGTGTTTTTGCAGGATTGGTATTTCATGAGCGGCGCGAGCGAGGTGAGCCCCAGTTTCTTTCCCGAAGCGCCGCGGGACGGCTCGGCGGTGGTGGCGGTGGTTCCGAGCGGTCCAGACAACGCAGCGGAGGCGGTTCACCGGGTTTTTTTCGCGGCCATCGTGGGCGCGCGCCGGCGGATCTGGATCACCACTCCCTATTTCGTTCCGGATCGATCACTGCTGGTGGCACTGGAAACTGCCGCCAAACGCGGGGTCGATGTGCAGATGATCTTACCGTTTCGGAGCAATCACAGAGTTACTCACAAAGCCGGCCGGAGCTTTTACGCCGAGCTCTTGGATTATGGCATTTCGCTCTTCGAGTTCGAGCCCAGCATGATCCACTGCAAGACCATGCTGGTGGATGATCATTTGGGGCTAGTGGGAAGCGCCAACATGGACACGCGGAGCTTTCGTTTGAACTTCGAAGTGCACACGCTGGTGCACGACTTGTCGCTCGCCAAGGAGCTGGCGCTGGCCTTTGAAAAAGACCGCGCCGTCGCGCGGCGCATCGACGCCGCGGAGTGGCGGGCGCGACCTTGGCCGAGCCGCGTGGCCGAGGGGAGCGCGCGGCTGATATCGCCGATTCTTTAGTCGTCAGGAGTCAGTCGTCAGGTGAGTCGGCTAAGATAGTGTCAGGATTTGTCAATCCGAGCCAAGCCGGGCTGTCGAGGAAGTGTAACAATCGGAAAAATGATAACCTCTCAGCGACTGGCTTGCTTGAGCTTAATCGGCGTGTTCCTGATGGGGTGCGGGTCGGAAGGTGCAGTGTCGAGATCTGGCTCCGCAGGCAACAGCGGGCTCGGTGGTGGCAGTAGCGGAGTCGGGGGTGGAAGCAGCGGAAGCAGTAACGGCAGCGGTGGACTTGGCAATCCCGGCGCTGGCGGTTCTTCTCCGGACGGAAGCACCGCGAGCGGTGGCATCGGCGGCTCGGGCGCGACGGGCGGCACCGGGGGCCAGATTTCCATCATTCCTCTGGATGGCTCTACCGGGGCGATTGGGAGCTGCGGCACAAACTTCACCGGCATCGTGCGCGACTTCATAGAAGACGGAAAACCGGGCGGGCACCCGGACTTCGAGGCGGCTTACCTACAGGGAAGGTACGATACGCCGACGACCGGAATCGTCCAAGACCAGCTCGGTGCCGATAAGAAGCCGGTCTACGCGTGGCCAGGTGCTGCATACCGATGCATGGGCGATGTGGCCTGCGCCTCGAGCCAACAGCAGATAGTTTATAGTCCGGCGTCGTTCGACCAGTGGTACCGAAACGACCTCCAGGCTGGTGCCACGTGGTCCGCTCCGCAATGGATTGAGTACACGCTACAGGTGGACACGCTTCCCGATAACAAAGTGGTTTATTCTCGACTCTACTCGCAGAAAAATGGATTTTTCCCGATTGACGGCCAACTCAATGGAAACACGGCTTGCGACAATACCGCGTGCCATAATTACGGCTTCACCTTCGAACTTCACACCACCTTCGTCTACCAGCCAGGGCAGGTCTTTACGTTCTTCGGAGACGATGACCTTTGGGTATTCATGAATGGTCACCTTGCCGTTGATCTGGGGGGACTGCATCCACCGGCAACGGGTTCAGTATCGCTGGACGCGGTGGCCGCGGCATTTGGATTAGTACCGGGTGGGGAATACCCGATGGATCTCTTCAATGCCGAGCGCAATAAATTCGGCTCGACGTTCTACATGGAAACCACCATCCAATTCAGTAACTGCGAGCCCATCCTCATCTATTGAGGTACGTCTGCGCGACGGGGCAAAAGCCGGCAACAGCGCGCGCATTTGATGGTTAGTCTCGCCGCGTCCGCCAGACTGCCAAAGCGCGCCTATAAATCGTTCCGTT
>DASXTY010000663.1:0-11911 GCA_036505155.1 Polyangiaceae bacterium
GACCGGAATAGAGCTTCGAAAGCAGGCTCCTCGCTCGATCGACGCGGCCATCCTTGAGCACTCCTTCCCGGGCGAACTCGGCGAGGCCCACCAGCGCCGCGTCCCGACCGCGAGCCTTGCGAGGCTCGAGCGCTTCGTCCAAGGTTGCAAAATAAACATCGCGCACTTCCGGGTCGCTATTCATTTCTTCCGGCAGCGGCACTTCACGAATTACTTCCACGAAGCGCATGTCGGCCAAGCCCGCCTCCACCGCCGCAACCGCCTTTCCGTATCCGGTCAGCCTAGCCCCTCGCTCGGACACCACTTGCACCGCGCGCGCTTGATTGACGATCCACGGCATTAGCGTGTTCCGCATGAACTCGCCAAACCGCTTCTTGTCGAACGGCGGCGAAAGCCTCGGCGGCTCCCGCACCAGCCGATACAACTTGGCCGCCAGGCCCAGCCCGCTCAGCGCGGACTCCACGTCGGGGCGAAGCTTTCCTGACTTTCCATTTAAAGCCGGTGCAACCGACGCATCACCGCATTCGGTCGGCACAAGCTCGGCTCTGAGGGCAGTAATGAGCCCGCTCGGAAATGGTTTGCAGTTCCCGAGCTCCGCGAGCGCCTGATCTCGAGCAAGGGCGTCCTGTGTGTCGAGCGCGGCTTTCAGCGACGCCACCGGATCGCCCTTTGCCGAGCACGCTTCGGGTTTCTCTCCAAAGCGAGTGCAGCTTTCCGGGGCGGGAGGAATGTCCGGCGGCCGAAGGGTAGCAGGCGGCTCGCGCGGATTGGCAGGCTCCGAGCGCGCCGGCGCAGTGCTGGCGCTTTGCGCTACCGGGGGTGGACCCGAGGCGCAAGCAATCAAGAAGAGCGCGATGGCGTGGGCAAGCTGCATGCCTTAAACCCGCGAGATCACTTCGAAGTAGTGCTGGAAAAATGCCTCAGGGTCGACCCCGAGCGCTGCGCGGTGGGGCGACGGCTTTGCGTCCCGGGTAAAAAGTGTCATCCCCGGCACGCGATCGCTCTTCAGCTCCACGTCCACCCGACCGGATTGATAGTCGCAAATCCCCGGCTCAAAAATGCTCACTGCGGCCAGCGGATCGTGAAAGGTCATGATCCCTGCGCGCTTGGCCCACACTTCCGACATGGCGGCGACCACCGCCAGGGGACCGCCAATGGACTCGAAGCGCTGTATGCATTCCTGGCTTGGCTTGCGGCAGCGCATGGTCACGTCCAACCCGATGGACACGTGTTCGGCCACCTCAGCTCGGTAGGCGATAGCAGTAGCGATGGGATCGCACAGCGCGTTCCACTCTCGAGCGCCCACCTCGGCGCTGAACACGCCGCACATCATCACCAGGCGTTTGAGCTTGCTCGGTAGATCTCGGTCTAGGCTGAACAAGATTCCGACGTTGGTGAGCGGACCGATGGTGAGCAGCGTCAGCTCACCGGGTCTCGAGTTGATACGGTCGCGCAGGAATTCTACCGCAGTGTTTTTTGGGAACTCCTCGGGCGCTCGATGGGGAAAGCGCGGCAGCACGGCCGCCTGGGGGCACTCAGGCTGCACCACGCCGAGCAAAAGGCCCTGCTCCGAGCCGGCGTGAATGGGCACATCCGCGTGACCGGCAGCCCGGCACAGCGCGTCGGCCAGACTGGCGCGGGACTGAGCCTGGCCGGAAACCGTGGTGATGCCCACCAGCTCGCAGCGCGGCTGTTTGAGCAAATACGCCAGGCACACCGCGTCATCGATATCCGAGCCGATGTCCGTATCCAGCAGGATGGGGATGCGTTGCGTGTCACTCATCTGAGTACCTTTTCATTTGGACCCCCTACGGCCGCGGAACCAGCGGCGGGTGCTTATTGGGCTCGGGGCGCTTTTTGACCTCCACATCTTCGAACAAGAGCGATGGCGCCGCTACTGTCGCTGGTAAGGAATACCCCCCGGGGACCGGAAGCGAAAAATCGTAAGTGGCCACTTCCGAACCTGCGGCCACCAGCTGGCGCAACATGGAGATGGACATTTGACCGAACCTCCCGCCTCGCAAAAGTTGCTCTTTGCCGTCGGGCGTAACCTTGTAGACCAGCTCCGGTTCCGGAGGCGACAGGCCGTTGGTACCGGCTGGGCGAGGCTCCAGCTCACGTACAATGAGGCCGAATGGCGACCCCTCATCCCGGATGACACGCAGAAAACGCGCCCGCAGCATAGCCTTGGGAAGGCCCTGACTGCTCTTCAGGATCAAGTTGCCCACCCTGCCCCGCGCCCATCCCACCAGCCCACTCCGGCCATGACCATTCGACTGCTGGAGCTCCCTTCGAGGCGCACGGGACATGAGGAAAGACCGCAGGCGGCCCTGCTCGACGAGCGTCACCCGTTGGGGCGGAACGCCTTCGTCATCCACTGCGTAATGACCTAGCAAGGGGTGCCGTTCATATTCGGTCAGCGTCGGATCGTCCACCAAGCTGAAGCTGGGTGGGAGGATGCGCCTTCCGAGCTTGCGCGCGAGCGGGCCTTCGACAGCCTCGGCGCCTTTCGGCGGGGGGGTGCCCGACAGGGCCTCGGAAAGAAGGTCGTGGACGATCTGCGCAGCCGCCTTGCCTTCGAACAGAACCGGTCCGCTATAGTCTTCCATAACCGGCGCGGAGCGGAGCGCCACCAACTCCTTGCCAATCCGGCGCGCCTCGGTGACCGCTTCCGCTTCGCGGGGCGCCAGACTGGTGAGACTGGCGAGGGTGGCCCAGCGCGAGAGTCCCATTCCGTCGTCGGCCTGCGTTTGACACAAGATGGAAAGCTCGGTGTACGGAGTGGGAATCACCACCTTGCTGCCTTCACTGGAAACGAAATAACGGCGCTCGGTGGAAACGGTCAGGTGCACGGAGCTCTCTTGTATTTCCGGGTAATCCCGGAAAACTCGGGAAATTCGGCGAGTCAGCGCCTCGTGGTTCGGATCGCCCTCGACGTGATGCTCGGTGTCGACCGTCAAGGTGAGCGGCTTTTCTAGCGAAAAATTGGATACATCGTCCTTTCGTTCCACCTCGTTCTGCCGCGCGGCATTTTTCTGTTCCAGCGCAGCCACCGCTTGCTTGTACGCGATGTCGGTGGTGAGCCAGAAAGTATGTCGGAGGCCAAATGGGTCTTGTTGTGGGGCAACCACGGGTGCATCCGGCGGGGACTCGGAGAGAAATTCCAGCGACCCGAAGCTGCTCATGAAGTTCGAATTGTCGAAAGCGGGGCTGCCCACACGGAGCTCTACGTGCACGCGCCGTCCATATTCATGCTGGCTGCGAACCACCTCTCCCAGGGTTGCTTCGATGTCCAGCTGATCGGAGTCCAGCGTCCAGTAAGCGACGAAGTAGGGAGGGGGGCGATTGGGGAGCTTGAGCTCCTCGACGCTCCGCTTGAGCTCGATTTGCATTGCTCGCAGGGTGGCATCGTCCGCGGGGGACATCGCGGTGAGCAGGGGCAGCGAAAAAGCAAGCCAGCGAGCGGGGTGCATCTTGGTTACTTGTGCGGCGGCATGGGCGGCGGCAAAAGCGGGGGGCGGTCTTGCTCCTTTTGCCGGCGTGCCACTTCGATTTGACTAAGGAGCAAGCTCGGGCTCACTGCCGAGACGGGAACCCAGCCGGACTCCGCGCCGCAAACCCCGTTGAAGACTTGAAAGTCGTTGGCCGCGGCGATGATTCGCGATAACACGGTGAGCGGTGTGCCTTCCAAGTCGCCGCCGCGCACCAGCTCTTCGCTGCCGTTCGGAAACACCTTGTAAACCATCACCGGCAAGACTTTGAAAGCCTGGGCCGCCCCGCGGCTGGTGTTGGTGAATCCGCCCACGATCTCGGTGAAGCGAAGCCCAAAGGGCTTATGTTGCTTGCTTATTTCCTCGAGCAAGAGTTGCTTTAGCCCCTGGGGAGTCGTGGTGCGAGAGGGGTCGACGATCAGGTTTCCCTGGCGCGCCACGGCTCGATACCCGAGCTCCCGACGACCGTGGCCGTTGGACCGAGTAAAGCCACGAATGGGGGAACGCGACATCAAAAAGCCCGTGAACACTCCCGCCTGAATCAGGGGTGCCCGCTCGGCGGGAACTCCCTCGTCGTCCACCAAATAGTGCCCGCTCAATGCGATGCGGTTCAGGCTGAAAACTGTCGGATCGTCATACACGTTCAGAAATTCCGGCAGGATCCGCTGACCGATCTTACGGGTGAACGTCTGTCCTTCCTCCTCGTTCTTCTGCCGCTGGCCCTCCACCCGATGTCCGAAGATCTCGTGGAAGAACACCGCCGCAGCACGGCCGTCCAGAATCGCAGGACCTGTAAATGGCTCGACCTGGGGAGCTCTTCTGAGCGCGCGCACGTCCTCGATGACTTTGCGTACCGTGGCACGAATTGTCTCATCGCTCGGAAGCTCTTGGGCCGAACGAGCGCTCAGCACTTCGCGGCGCTCGAGATGCATCCCATCCGCCGCGGTAGCGGATGCGCTCACCGTCAGGTCAGCCTCGACCCGACTCACTTGCACCCCGGAGCCTTCGCTGTTCGCGAAATACCGGGTTTCGGCCATAGTTGAAAACTCGACCGAAGATGTGTGGACCTCCGCATATTCGGTAAACATGCCGGAGTAGCCCTTGACTCGAGTCTCCCAGGCTTTCCGATCGACGACCAGTGAAGCCGGGGCCTCGGATAGCCGAATCGGCTTTTCCTGGGAAAAATCGGCCGAGGTGTCTTCCTGAGCCACCTTGATTTCCTGATTGGCTTTCACACGAACCAGATCTTCCATGGCGCGTTCGTAATCACGGTGAGTGTAAAGCCAGAGTCGAGAGCGCACCGACTCCGGGTCATCGTCCAAAGGAAGCCACGCGTGAGTGGCAACATAATGCGATTGGTTGTCCTCACCCCGCAAAAGCCGCGTGTTGTCAAGCTCTGGGCTTCCCACCCGAATATCTACGTCCAGACTCCGGATATGGTCGTCACTGGAGCTCACCAGGGCGCCCAGGGATGCAGCCACCTCTACTGATCGGACGTCCGCCACGTCATACGACAAATAGTACGGCGCGGCCTTTGCGCGACTGCGAAGCTCCCGCATGGAGCGCTCGAGCTCCAGTTGCATCACCCGGAGCATTGGCCCGGGCGCAACCCGAGCCGGCGGGCGCCGTATTTCGAGATCGAGATGCTTTTCGGCAATCGGCACCGACAGAGAACGCTGCGCGCTGTTGGGACGGCTGGCTAACGAAAACGCTCCACAAGCTACCGCCAAACCGGCCGCCAGAAATGCGGGCCCCCGCAAGCATCGTGTCCTGACACTGAAGAACACGGCCCGAGCTTAGCGCCCGCGCGAAACCAATGAAAATGCCTACTACACGCCTGGGTTCCGATGAGCTACAAAGCCTGGAGGCGATCGATGCACCCAGACGAAACCACCGAAGCCCGGAGCCCGAAGCCCGGGGCCCGTCGACCGGCGACGATGGCGTTGGTCGCGGCGCTGGTCCGGGGCCGGGCTTACAACCATGGATTGCGGTGGAAAGACGGACGAACCTGCTGCTACCGGCTCGAAGAGCGCCATCGATCTGTGCAACGACTCGTGCGACAAGTAGGTGGCTGACGGGTGTCTCATGGCGGCGGACTGTAAGCAATTGTGTGCCTTTGCCATTATGGGCGTTAGCGCCGGATGCGAAAGCCAGTGGAAAGCGTATTACGACTGCAAGAATTCACAGCCGAACATCTGCGACATGGCGGCTGTCGACGCCGCCTGTGGAGCTCAGGGGAACGCAGCCGCGACCTGCAAGTAGCCGCTCTGGCCAAGGCTCCGCCGGCTCGGGTACCATTTCACCCTCAGTTGGTGCTAGAGCAGCACGACTCAAAAGAGAAATGCAACGAAAAGAGAGAAACAGTCTGAGGCGCGCCGCCGCTGAGCTCACAGTTTTTGGTTTTTGTCTCCTGTTGGCGGGCTGTAGACCCAAGATTGGCGACGACTGTGACACCTCGGCGGACTGCTCGTCGAACGGCGACCGGCTTTGTGATCCAACACAGCCAGGAGGTTACTGCACCATCTTCAACTGCGAGCCGGGCGGCTGTCCGGAGGAGGCGGTGTGCGTCGCCTTTCACGTCGCGATTTCCAGCGCGAGCGCTTGTGTCGATCCGCAGGGCGAGTCACGTCTGCGTCGGACCTTTTGCGTTGCCAAGTGTGAAAGGGCAAAAGACTGCCGGAGCGGGTACGTGTGCGCGGATCTCGGGAACGCCAATAACCCGTGGTCAGCGGCGGTTGTCGAGCACAGCGGCTCGCGCGTCTGCCTGGTTGCGCCAACCGGCAGTCCCATTGCGGAGGACGCCCAAGCGGGCGTGTGCACTGGGACGGACGCGAGCTTTGATGTGCCCGCGGCGGGCGGCGCGGCCGGGGCGGGACCGGTTGCGCCGGGTGCGGCGGGCGCCGGCGGCGCAGCCGGCGGGAGCGGTGCGCTAAGCTCCGCGGGTACGGGAGGCTAGAGCCGCCTTGTTTGGCCTGTCGCCGCTTCCGAGAACTCTCAGAGCAGCGCTTCGGGACGCCCAGCACAAGAAGCAAGAGGTCCAGCTTTCCGCAATTCGCGAGCTGGGGCAGCTGGCTACCGGCGACGGCAGGCTCGAAGCCTGTGCGGTGTTGCTGACTGCTCTGAGGAGTGAATCCTTCGCGGTTCGGGCTGAAGCCGCGCTAGCTCTGGCCGACGCCAGGGCGCGCGAGCACCTGGCGGAGCTCATCCTCTTAACCGAAGACAAGCATCCTCGAGTGCGGCAAATGGCGCTGCTCGCCCTGGGCGAGCTGGGAGATCCAGGCGACTCAACGACGCTTGCAGCTGTGGAGCGACACCTCCAGGATGAGCGACCGGGGATCCGTTTTCAGTCGCTGGTGGCGCTGTTTCGCGTGTCGGGCGAGCGCGCGGAGCCTCACATCATCCAGGGGATAACCGACCCGGACTCCGAGGTGCGGTACATTTCGTTGCGGCTGGCTGAAGAACACTGGCTCGGCGCAACCATCGGGCGAGACGAGCGCGCGGATTCTTCTCTATCGGAGTCGTTGCCACCAGTGGTCACCGAAGCGGCTTTGCTTGCCCTGCGCGACGATGCGGCCGAAGTGCAGCTCTCCGCCGCGATACTGCTTAGCAGAAGCGGAAACCCGGCAGGGGATTCCATCATCGTGCACGCCCTCAACGCGTCGCAAAAAATTCGAGAGCTGGACGACGAACAAGCGAGTGTGGAGCTCGCGGGCCAACGCCGCTTGCTCGACGCGCGTCCGGGACTGGAGCGCAGGGCCTGGCGTGGCTGGGGAATGGCGCGGCATCCGTTTGCCTGGCATGCGCGCGTGGCTCTCGCCAGGATGGGTGACCCGCGAGCCAAAGCCGCCATCGTGCGCGGCCTCAATTCTTGGATGCGCGACGAGCGCACCTCGGCGGTCGCGGCAGCGGGTCAGGCGCGTCTTTACGAAGCGCGCGAGCTCGTCCTGAAGATGGATGGCGACGAGCGCATGGCCGACCCGCAAGCGGTTGCCGATGCCCTGCGCACCCTGGCCCGGCCCGCGGGAGAAAATGGCTGATGGATGATGCGCAGGTAGAACCGTCGAGCGCGATCGAGCCCGAAACCAAGCTGGCTTTGTATCGCCACATGCGCCGCATTCGAAAGCTCGACGAGCGCATGTTGAAACTCCAGCGCGAGGGGCGCATCAGCTTTTATGGCCCCGCGCTGGGCCAGGAAGCCACACCCGTCGCCACCGCGCTCGCCATTCAGCCCTGCGACTGGGTTTTTCCAGCTCTGCGCGAATCGTCGGTCATGTTGGTCCGCGGTTTCCCCCTGGTGCGTTACTTGGCTCAGCTTTTCGCCACCGATCTCGATGTGCTCAAGGGCCGGCAAATGCCGAGTCATATGAGCGCGCGCGAAGTGAAACAAGTTTCTTGGTCGAGCGCCGTGGGGACCCAGCTGCCGCACGCGGTGGGAATGGCATGCGCAGCGCGGCTCCGGGGCGATAGCGCCATTGCAATAGCGTTCTTGAGCGACGGCGCGACCAGCGTTGGCGACTTTCACTCTGCCCTAAACTTTGCGGGAGTCTTCAAAGCCCCTTGCGTGTTCGTGTGCCAGAACAATCAGTGGGCAATTAGCGTCCCGCTTTCGCGCCAGACGGCGCAGGGGGTTTTGGCCCTGAAGGCGACTGCATACGGACTCCCAGGCCTGCGAGTGGACGGAAACGACGCCTTGGCCGTCTACTCAGCGGTCCAGCAAGCCTGCCAAGCCGCGCGTGATGGGTTGGGGCCCACTTTCATCGAATGCGTGACCTGCCGGATGGGACCGCACTCCAGCAGCGACGACCCCAGCCGCTACCGACAAAGCTCGGAGCTTGACCAATGGGCGCGTCGCGATCCCATTCAGCGGCTGGGCGCGCATCTCTACCAAAGCGGGCTCTTCAGCCCAGAGTCAGACCAGCTGTTGGAGCAAGCAATCGATGCGGAGCTCTCGAGTGCCATCGCCACCGTAGAGGCGGGAGCTCCGCCTGCTGTCGATTCGCTTTTCGACGACGTTTACGCACGCCTTCCCTGGCATTTATTCGAACAGCGGCAAGAGCTGCTCGCCAGGCGCGGCGTTGTCGGCTAGAGGCACCCGAATGTCGAAAGAATACGATGCCATCGTGTTGGGTGGCGGACCGGGCGGCTATCCGTGCGCCATCCGGCTCGCGCAGCTCGCTCAAAAAGTGGTTTGTGTCGAGGAGGAGGAGTACGGCGGGGTGTGCCTGAACTGGGGTTGCATTCCTTCCAAGGCGCTCATCAGCAACGCGCACTTTTACACCAAAGCGCAACACATCGCGGTACACGGTCTGCGCTTGGGCTCGGTGGAGGTCGACGCCAACGCAATGCAGGACTGGAAGCAGGGCATCGTGAATAAGCTCACCAGCGGCGTCCGCCAGCTGCTCAAAGCCAACGGCGCTGACATCGTGGAGGGCAAGGGGCGGCTAGTCGACCGTAGAACCGTGGAGGTCGCGGTAAAGAACGGCGGGAGCGAGCAGCTGGTTGCCAAAAAGGGCATTGTGATTGCAACCGGCTCGGAAACCATCCAAGTGCCCGGTTTCGAGTTCGACGGCGAGTGCATCATCGGCGCGCGGGAGGCGGTGAGCTTGCGCCACATCCCGCGCCGACTGCTGGTCATCGGCGGTGGAGTCATCGGGCTCGAGCTCGGAATGGTCTATCAAAGCTTCGGCAGCCAGCTCACCGTGGTCGAGCTCACGCCGAATCTTTTGCCCGGCACCGACACCGACTGCGTGCGGGTGGTGGAGCGCAACATCGCCAAACGCGACGGGGTCATCTACAAAAACGCGCGGGCGGAAAGTTATGAGCGCAAAACCGACGGCACGCTCGGCGTCAAGGTGACCACGCCCGAGAAATCCCTGGTGGTCGAGTGCGACATGGTTCTGGTGGCGGTGGGCATGAGGCCGCGCTCCAGGGGTATCGGGCTCGAAGGGCTGGGAGTGAAAGTGGATCCGCGGGGCTTCATTCCAACCGACGAGCGGTGCCAGACCAACGTCGACGGTGTTTACGCCATCGGAGACGTGAGCGGTCCCCCGATGCTCGCGCACAAAGCAACTAAAGAAGGCGAGGTGTGCGCCGAGGTGATCGCAGGCAAAGCGGCCGCCAAAGATTGGGTGACGGTTCCTGGCGTCATCTTCACCGATCCCGAAGTCGCCACGGCGGGAATGACCGAGCAGCAGGCGCGCGAGCAGGGGCACGAGGTCGCGGTCGGGCGCTTTCCATTTTCGGCGCTTGGAAGGGCGATGAGCATCGGAGAGACCGACGGTTTCGTCAAAGTGGTGCGGGACAAGGCGACGGATCGCATTTTGGGCATTCACATCGTGGGGCCGGCCGCCGCCGACCTCATCAGCGAAGCGGCCCTGGCGCTGGAGGTGGTGGCAAGCGCAGAAGACATGGCGATGACCATTCATCCGCATCCCACGCTGGGAGAAGCGCTGATGGAAGCCAGCGCGGCGTCATTGGGGCACGCGATTCACATTATCAATCGTTAGCCGGGACTAAAAACCTGGGCTACCCTGTGCAGGTGAACCTCGACGCGAATTCGCTAATCGCCTCACTGGTCGTTTCGTCGATTGGCCTGGTGCTCTTTTTGTACGGAAAGAAAATGGGGCGCTGGCCTCAGATCGCCACCGGACTGGTCCTGATCATCTATCCGTATTTCATTCCCGGAGTCAGGCTGATGCTCGGCGTAGCCGGGGTGTTGCTGGCCTTGTTTTGGATTTCGCTGCGGCTCGGCTGGTAACGTGCGGGACATTCCCTTATCTTTGCCAATAAAGTACTTGGCATACCAAGTATATTTTTCGTGGGTGTCCTCCAAACGCATTCCCGTGAGCCTCGCGGGGACCCCCAAAGCTCCTCGTGAGGTACAGCCATTCAGCCGCCAATTTGGATGGACCTCGCCTGGTCGCCCTCAACGTGGCATGGTGCGCGGCATGGGGATTTTCGATCGCATGGGCCGAGTGATATCGGCGAATTTCAACGCTCTCCTGGACCGGGCGGAAGACCCGAAAAAATCCGTCGAGCTTACCTTGAGCGAAATGGGCGAGCAGCTCCAGGCGGCGCGGCAGGAGGTGGTGCGCAGCGTCGCCGCGGAGAAGCAGCTCCGGAGCAAAGTCGAGGAGCTGGATCACGAAGCGGAGCGATGGGCGCAGCGGGCGGAGCTCGCGGTGCGCCACGGCGATGACGCGCTGGCGCGCGAGGCGTTGGTTCAGAAGCGGCGCGTGATCGGCGAGCGGGATCGCGCTGAAGCGCTGCGAGCGGAGCAGCGGAGCGCGGCGCTTGAGATGAAGCAAGAGCTCGAGCGCATGGAGCAGAAGCTCGAAGAATTCAAGGCGCGCAGAGGGACGCTAGTGGCGCGAGCCGAGCAAGCCAAATCGGGGGGCGGCGTCGAAGCCATGGGCAGCAAGTCGGCGGGCGGAAGCGCCTTTCAAGAGTTTCGCCGCATGCAAGATCAAATCGAGGCGGTGGAGGCTGTGGCCCAGGCGCAACGCGAAGTGAACGAAGCACTCGGCGGCGGTCGCGGGCCGGGCAACCTGACGCGCGAAGAAGTGGAAGCCAAGTTTTTGGCTCTGGAGCGCGGCGTGACCCCCCAGGGTGAGACGGTCGCCGGAAGCGATGTGGACACCGAGCTCCAGGCGCTCAAGAAGCGCGTACGAGTGAAAACTTAGCTTTGGGAGCCTTCGTCTTCGCCGGCTGAGTGGGTCCAAATCTCGCGCAGGATTTCGGCTATCGCTTCGTACAAAGCTTCGGGGATTTCGTCGCCGACTTGAAGGGCTTCGAGCGCGTGCGCGACCGGAACGTCGCGCACCACCGGGACGCCGTAGGCGCGTGCGGCGTCGATCATCTTGAGCGCCAGGTCGCCCCTTCCCTGCGCAAGAACCTGCGGCGCCTGATCTTGATCTTCAAGGTAGCGCAGGGCGATCGCTATATGAGTCGGGTTGATGATGAGCACGGTCGCGTCCCGCACCGCGTTCAGAGCCGCAGCGGAGATCATTTCCTGGTGCGCGCGGCGCCGTTGAGCCTTGATTTCAGGGTCCCCTTCGGCTTCGCGCGCTTCGCGCCGGACCTCGTCTTTGGTCATCCGGAGCCGTTTGAGCCAGCCTCGGCGCGTGACAGCGACGTCCAACACCGCGAGCACGAGGCCTGCCAACGCTGCGAGCCAGAGCAGCCGGCGGACCAACACCGCTGCAAAAACCGACGCCCCTGCGGTGTTGCCAGTGCTGTTCGCGAGCTCCCGGCCATGCTCGAGCACACTGGTGACCACCAACCACCCCACCAGCAGGGCCAGGATCATGGCTCGGAGCACGCTGAGCAAGCGCTCGTAGCTCACCAGGTTTCTCAATCCGCTGGCGGGATTCACTCGAGAGAAATCGGGCGCGAGCTTGCCCAGGGTGATCACGCCGCCC
>DASXTY010000664.1:0-9341 GCA_036505155.1 Polyangiaceae bacterium
CCAGTCGGACTAGCACCTTGCCAGGGCCGCCGGGCGCAGGTAGACGGTGGGGAGACCCATGCTTCCACGCCGCCGCTTGGGCCGCACCGATATCGAGGTCTCGCGTCTGGGTCTCGGCGGCCTCTTCGTCTCCAAATTCGGCGGCGATCGGGCCGGATCCATTCAAGCCATCCAGCGCGCGCTCGACCTGGGAATCAACTACATCGACACCGCCCCCACTTACGGCGACAGCGAAGAGGTCTTGGGCGAAGCGTTGGCCGGCACCGGTCGGCAGCTCGTGCTTTCGACCAAAATCGGCGGGCGGCCCGAGCCATTTTTGGCGCGCGACCGAAGCTGCCTGCTCGCGGGAATCAAAGGCAGCTTGCAACGGCTGCGTCGCGATCGGGTCGACATTTTGATGATCCACGAGCCCGACCGACCCGGTCAGTACGACTGGTGGGACGACTTGGTGACTCCTCGCGGCCCGGTTCTGGATCTGCTGCAGGAGCTCAAACGGGACGGGATGGTGCGCGCCATCGGTATCGGCGGGACCACCGCATATCAGCTGGCGCGTTTGGTGGATACCGGTCTATTCGATGTCGTGCTGACGGCGTTCCAGTTCAGTTTGCTCTGGCGCGAGGCGGAGGTGGCGCTGATTCCGGCGGCGCGTAATACCGGCACCGGTCTCATCATCGGGTCGCCGCTCCAGCAAGGTGCGCTGGCGCGGCGCTGGGACGACCCCGTGCGAGCCGGCGCGCCGTGGCTGAGCCCGCCTCGACGCGCGCAGTTCCTCGAGCTTTACCAACTCCTCGACGATATCGGGATGCCTCTCCCGGAACTCGCGCTGCGCTTCGCGCTTTCGCATTCCACCGTCGACTGCGTGCTCACCGGGGCGCGTTCGCCCCGGGAAGTTGAGCTCAACGTCGCCGCCGCCCTGGCGGGACCATTGAGCGATGAGCTCCTCGAACGACTGCAGCGCATCGCGGACATGGTGCCGTTTCGGCCGGATTCGGAGCCTTTTTTTCTGCCGTTCGGCCGCGAGTGGAGCGGGCTAGGAGCGGCGATGTGAACGCCCCTGCTCGCTGCTTCGCGACGGCTTCCGAGCTCGCTCGACGCATACGCTCAAAAGAGATCTCCTCGCGCGAAGTCGTCGACGCGCACCTCTCAACCATTGCGGATTCCAACCCGCGAATCAACGCGATCGTAACCCTCGACAGCGACTGCGCGCTCGACCGCGCCCGCGCCGCCGATGAGGCTCTGGCCCGCGGAGAAACTTGGGGACCCTTGCATGGAGTGCCGTTTACACTGAAAGACGCGCTCGCTACCAAAGGCGTTCGAACCACCATAGGGGATCCGTCATTTTCCGATTACGTCCCCGCCTCGGATGCAACGGCCGCCGCTCGACTGAAGTCAGCCGGAGCCATCTTGCTCGGAAAGACCAACGTGCCTCCCAGGTTGATGAGCGCGCAAACCCAGAATCCAATCTTCGGTCGAACCAATAACCCCTGGAACCTCGGACGCACCGTCGGGGGGTCCAGCGGAGGCTCGGCCGCTGCGGTGGCCGCCGGGCTCAGCCCGTTGGACGTGGGCAGCGACCTCACTGGATCGATCCGCATGCCCGCGCATTATTGCGGGGTCTTCGGGCTGAAACCAACCGCCCATCGCTTGCCCATCACGGGCCACATCTGGCCTGCACCGGGCGCGATGCGATTTGACCGGCTCATGTGTACCATCGGGCCGCTTGCCCGCAGCATCGAAGATCTGAAGCTGGTCGCCAGCATCCTGGCAGGCCCCGACGGTTTGGACGTGGACGTCGCACCCGTAGCATGGCGCCCTCATCCGCGCTTAGAGCCGGCTTCCCTGCGTGTCGCCTTTCTTCCCGCTTCCCCAGGTGTCCCGACCTCGCGTTCCGTGCGAATAACTGTGGAGCGCGTCGCCTTGGAGCTCGAGCGGGCCGGAGCGGGTGTCGAGGAGCGCACGCCCGGCTTCACCATCGACGAGATGAACCAGGTATGGGTCGACTATTTTGCGCTGTTCTCGTCGACCACGCTTTCTCTCTTCGCTACTTCGCTGCCGGTCCAGCCGAAACAGCATAGCGCGGGGACGCTGTTCGAATGGGCTCGCGTGCTCGGCCGGCGCGACGATCTGGTGATCGCTATCGACTCCCTGCTCAGTGAGTTCGATGCCTTTCTCTGCCCGGCCGGCATCGGTACTGCCTTCCCCCATTCTGCGCCCGGGTCTAAAATTCCGGTGGACGGCGTGGAGGTGGAGTCACGCTTTGTCGACTACTACACGTACCCGTTCAGTTTTACCGGGAGCCCCGCCGTGGTTGTCCCGGCCGCAATCGCCGACGACGGACTCCCCATCGGCGTGCAGCTGGTAGGAAAACGGTGGGCCGACGAGCGGTTACTGGCGGTGGCCGATGTTTTGGTCGAGCTCACCGGTGGATTCCGGCAGCCGCCGGAGATGGAGAGCGCGTCATGATCCTTTTCTGCGTCGCCGGCGTCCAGATGGCAACGTGTGCCACGATTTCAGAAACCGCACAGGTCATCGCGCGGTATCTGCGCAAAGCCGCTGACCGCGGCGCCCAAGTGCTTTTGACACCGGAAATGATCCTGGTCGGATATCGAGGGGACTATGACCGGCGCGTGCGGGACCAAGCAATACGGGACATCCTCGGTCCGGCGTGCCGGCGTTACCAGATCAGTTTGCTGCTCGGAACCGGAACCCACCGCGGCAAAGGCAAACCGTTCAACCAATTGCTAATGCTGAACTCGCGCGGCGACCAAGCGTGGGCCTATTCGAAAGTGCTCCCAACGCCCAGCGATCTGAAAATGTTCCGCAAGGGCGCGCTCACGAACCTCAAACTCCGGCGCATCGGCGGCATTTCGTGCGGAACCACCATCTGCAACGATTTCTGGGCGACGCCGGGTTACACCGACCTTCCGGATCCGAACACGCCGAAGCGGCTGGCGGGCCAGGGCGCGCGGGTAATATTCCAGGCCATCGCGAGTGGATCCGATTTGTCGCTGGTGGACTTCCACACCCGTAGGTTGGAAGACAGCGCGGCCCGGTTCGGCCTGTGGGTGGTCACCGCAAACGCGATCCCAGGACCCGGCCGCCCGGTGAACGCGCCGAGCGGCATCGTTGGACCTGACGGAAACTGGTTGACCCGCCTTCCCGCTAAAGGGGAGCGGATGTATGTCGAAACCATAAGGGTTACCTAAGCGCCACTATCGCTCACCCCCGCCCCTTCGAAAGTCGCCATTTCCTGGAAGATGCGAAGCGATGCATCCACCAGGTTCATAGCCAGAGCCGCGCCGGTTCCCTCCCCTAGACGCAGGTCTAGATCCAAGAGAGGCTTCACGCCGAGCGCTTGGAGTACCAGTCGGTGCCCCGCTTCCACTGAGCGATGCGAGGCGATGAGATACTCCGCCACCAGCGGCGTGATCCGCGTTGCGGCGAGAGCCGCAGCACCGCAGATGAATCCGTCGATCACCACGGGCACCTTGCACGCTGCTCCACCTAAGACCACTCCGGCAAGCCCGGCGATTTCGAAACCTCCGACTTTGGCCAGAACCTCTACCGCGTCCTTGGGGTCGGGGCGGTTCACGGCGAGCCCTCGCTGGACGACGGTGACCTTCCGCTTCAGCGCGGCGTCGTCGATGCCGGTACCGCGTCCCACAACTTCCTCTGGGGGAGCACCCGTGAAGACAGCAGCCAAAGCACTGGAAGCCGTGGTGTTGCCGATGCCCATGTCTCCGATGCCGAGCAGCGTGACTCCGTCCTGTACCAGCTCCTCAGCAATACCGATGCCCACCTCGAGCGCTTCAGCGGCCTGCCCTTTGGTCATGGCGGGACCTTTGGCGAAATTGCGCGTGCCAGGCCCGATTCGGTGCGTGCGGACCTGTGCTAACGGCGGAAGCGGCGCCATCACTCCCATGTCCACCACCACCACGTTAGCGCCCACCTGGCGGGCGAGCACATTGATCGCCGCACCACCTGCGGCAAAATTCAGGACCATCTGTCCGGTGACCTCCCGCGGGTAGGCGCTCACTCCTTCTTCGGCAACCCCATGATCAGCGCCCATCACGACGATCGCCTTTTTGAGCGGTCCAAACTCGAGCGCGCCGCGAATCCGAGCCACCTGGCAAGCCAAATCCTCGAGGCGACCGAGGCTTCTCCTGGGCTTGGTCTTCATGTCCAACAGCCGTTGCGCTTGCTCCCCTATTTGGCGATCGGGCGCGCGAATGCGGGAACGAACCTGGTCGAGCGTGCTCATGGTGTGCCTGGATTACGCTGGTACCACTGGATGGTTTTTTCCAGTCCTTCGTCCAGAGAAACACGGGCTTGGAACCCGAAGCGCTCGTAAGCGCGGGATACGTCGAGCCGGCGGCGCGGTTGCCCGTTGGGACGGGATGTGTCCCAGGTCACTTCTCCTTGAAAGCCAACCTTGTCCGCGACCTTTCTTGCGAGATCGCGCATGCTGATCTCGGAGCCCGCTCCCAGGTTCACGGGATCCGGATCATCGTACCGCTCGGCCGCGTCCACGAAACCGCGCGCGCCATCGTCGACATACAGAAATTCGCGGGTCGGCGTACCGTCTCCCCAGAGCACCACTTCACGATCGCCCCGGGCTTGGGCGTCGATGAACTTTCGAATCATGGCCGGGATGACATGCGAGGTTTCCAGATCGAAGTTGTCACCCGGCCCGTACAGATTTACCGGCAGCAACATCACGAAATTCGACCCGAACTCGCGACGGTAGGCTTGCGCCATCACCAGAAGCGCCCTCTTAGCGACGCCATACGGAGCGTTGGTTTCCTCGGGGTAGCCGTTCCACAGGTCATCCTCGCGAAACGGAACCGGAGCGAACTTGGGATACGCGCAAATGGTGCCGGCCAGCAGCACCTTTTTTGTTTCCGCGCGGCGCGCCTCCTCGAGCACATTGAGACCCATGCTCATATTGTCGCGAAAGAACGTGCCGGGACTCCGCTGGTTCGCGCCGATTCCCCCCACCTGGGCAGCCAGGTGAATCACGAGATCGGGGCGTTCCCGTTCGAATAGGGCTCGGGTGGCGCGCGCATCGCAGAGGTCCACCTCGCGCGAGCGAGGTACGGTCGGGTGCACAGCGCCGCGGCGCTCGAGCTCCGCGACCACTCTACTTCCAAGAAAACCGCTCCCACCCGTTACCAGCACTTTTGCCTTGGCGAGAGAAACCGTCATCTAATCCTGAAACCGCGCTCCGCGAGCCTGCACCCGAGAACAGGAGAAGTATACCTCGTTCACCGCGGTTTCGGCGAACCAGACCGTTGGCAGCCACTGCGTGACCATCTACAATTGCCGCGAGTATGGCCAACCTGCCTGTGGTCACCGCCCCGGCGACGTTGTCGCTCCGTAACCGCCATCAGCTCTTCGTAAAGCAGCGGCACGAAATAGCCGAGCTCTTCGGGTACGAAACCAGAAACAAGTACGAGATTTTGGACCCCAACGGCGCGCTCGTCGCCTTTGCTGCCGAGCAACAGAAGGGTGTGGTCGGCTTTCTGTTCCGGCAGGTGTTGGGTCACTGGCGGACCTTCGACATCCAGTTCTTCACTCAGGACCGACAGCCGCTGTTTCGAGCCCACCACCCCTTCCGTTTCTTCTTCCAGCGCCTGGAGATCTTCGGAGCCGACGGCGCGTACTTGGGCGCCCTTCAGCAGCGTTTTTCCATCATCAACAAGCGCTTCGACGTGCAGGACTCCACTGGACAGACCATCATGGAATGCGCTTCGCCCATCTGGCGTATCTGGACCTTCCCCTTCACGGCGCGAGGACACGAGGTCGCCTGCGTGAAAAAAAAGTGGGCGGGCCTGCTTGCCGAGGGG
Source organism: Polyangiaceae bacterium (assembly GCA_036505155.1). GTDB lineage: Bacteria > Myxococcota_A > Polyangia > Polyangiales > Polyangiaceae > DASXTY01. The sequence continues at coordinate 5,847 of DASXTY010000664.1, forward strand.
TTCACTGACAAAGATAATTTCGCCGTGGACTTTGCCGCCGAGCTCAGCGAAACCGAGCGGAGCTTGGTGCTTGCGGCGGCCATCTTCATCGATTTGCAGTATTTCGAGCGCAAAGCCTCGTGAGCTGCACCGCCAGTCAGTGGTTGGCTGCTAATGCCAGCACGGCGTGCGCCGTGACGTCGACGCGGAGAAAATCCTGAACCGGTGAAATGGGGAACGCGCCGTGTACCATTTTGGGGTCGACGGCAGCCGGGCAATCGTCGCCCCGTAATTGATGCCGCCGGATGAAGCCCAATGCGTGGCGCGTGGCGCGCTCGGCTTCAGACGAGCTCAAGAGACCCAGCGCCTCGACGGTCGCCGCCGTGGGTGCAATCTCCGGGACCTCGTGACCCACGCCACCTAGGTATGGCCTTTGACTCCGCACGAGCTCGACCAGACGGCCGATCACGCGCTCCAATACCTGATGCTCACCCAGTGCTTTGGCCGCAAACGCAGTCCACGGCGACCACGGTTCGCGCTCGAGATGATTGATGCAAACGCGAAAGAGCGCTGGTGGGGCGCGCGGCCCGAGCGCTGCGATCACTTGTGCCGCGTGCCACGGGCTGGCTTCGAGCTCGGACGACTGGCAAAGCACAGCGAGCCGGGGTTCCACATCCATGCCGGCCAGGGACGCGAGCGCCAGGGTTCCCGCGATCTCGGGCAACGACTTCGGCCACCCAGCGGGTGGGGTGCCCGACAGCGCCAGGTTCAGGCGCTGCTCAAGCCGGCGACGAGCGCGCACGGCAGCCCCCCGCTGAGCAGGTTGGGTAAACAGCGCGCGGATCAGAATCGCCACTCGTCCGTCATAAAAAACCGGCTCGCCATCGGCACTGCCGGTGCGGGGATCGAATCCAAAATCGACGTTTCCCGCATCGTCGACCCGAGCGCCAAGCCAGCTGGCGGCCGCTTCCATCGTCCCTGATGCAAACCGGGACTCACTGCCGAGCCGCGCGCTCACCCGCTCGGTTTCGAACGTGAACAGACCGCGATCAGGCCAAGCGCTCTCTTTCATTCCAGATTTATGCTCCAGAGCTTTCAAAAACTCGGCCGGCCCCCAATGGTGATCGCACGCGACATCCGGCAAGAGCAAGGACGGTGTCGCCCCCTCCGGGACCAGAGCCAGGCCATGCGTCCCAACCTCCACTTGTTCAGCGATACGAGCCCGAGAGCAGGGCTCCACCGAGTGGAGGTAAGAAACTTGAAGCACCAGCTCCTCTCGTAAGTCTGGGCCTATGCCTCCAAAGCGCCGGTCTCCGAGGGTCTGCAAAAAAGCGCGTGTCAGCCGCTCATCGCGCGGTCCGGCGTCCAGACCCGAACAGCCAAGCAGGCTCCCTCGCGCGTACAGCGACACGATGGGAGTGGCTTGGGGCGGCGGGCGGAGCGGGGGCCAGCGGCGCAAGTCCCGGTGCCACTCGAGCAATCCCCGAAGCTGCTCTTTTACAGCTTGCCGTTCATCGTCGCTCAGCGGCCCGGGAAGCGTTTCGAGCGGAAACGATGCGCTCACTGCCCGGATGCGCCCCGGCGACGCGCCGCCCAAAGCTCGGAACCACCCAAGCCCAAGGCGTCCATTGCCGGGATCACTTCCTCCTGCATCACCATGGCGATCACGTCTCGTTGCGTCGCCGAGTCCAAAACCCCGAGGGCGTGTGCTGCGTCCTGCGCCGACTCCGGTGCATCCCGTCCCATCCAAAACTCCTGTTCGATGCCCACCACAAACTCGCCGACGCGATCGGCGAGCCCCTGGCGTTCTCGAACCGACCAGAGCGGTGAACGATACGCCGCGTAGTACCAACCCAGCCTCGCGTGATGGACCTCGTCCGCGGCGAGCGACGTGAATAAGGCGCGCGCCACCCGGTCCTTAGCCCGCCTACGACATTCGGTGAGCAGCGCCGCGGCGAGTGTCTCGCCAACTGCCGCGTACTTCAGCACCAGAAAGTCGACATTCTCGCGGTTGGTTGCAGCCGGAACGTCATTGACCAGGGCCTCGCGGTCGAGCTTGAGGTCAATCTCATTCCGGCGCAAAGCTGGGCCATCCTCAAACAATAATCCGCGTGACGGATTTCATCGCTGCCCACCCGCGTGGCTGCAGCCACCAAGTCGAACGGCGCACCGGTCAAGGCGAGCCCGGCTGTGATTTGCGAAAATAGACCGACGGCGCTGTATTCACCTGTGGCGAGCTTCGTGTGGAGGTCGCAAGCAAGGTCGAGCGCACTTTTCGGGTAGCGCGCCGAAATGCATCCCAGGGAATTTCTCTGCGGTTGCGAAAGCCGTTACCCCGAAGCGTGCGATCGTAATGGCGCGCCAGCGGTGTCTTGCTCAGGGTTCGCCGGATCTCTACCGAGCCCAGGCTCACTTAGAGATTCCCCCCGAAACCGTAGGTCGCGAGCGCCCAGAAGCCCCCGGTCCCGTAACCTCCCGTCCCGGCCGCGCCGCCCTCAGCGCTACCCGCCGCTCCGGCTGCGCCGCCAGCGCCTCCAACCGTGGCCGGCTTACCACCCGAGCCGGAGGTTCCGCCGTACGCTGCGACTGCGAGCACGAAGTAGCCGCCGGTGCCGCTTATCCGTCCGCCGGTGCCGCCGGTTCGGCTCCCCGCAGTGCCGCTGCTTCCACCACCCGCCGGACCGCCGCCCGAAGATGGGTTGGAGCTCTCCGCCTTTCCTCCGCAGCCTGCGGCTTGAATGGGAATCACCGAAGCCGCGGCAGCCGTCCCGAACACGAACTTTGGAATAATCGAAGTCTTTTTCGCTTTCATAATCGACTTCTCCCGTAAGGCCTCACAGGCTAGCACGGATATCACAGATGTGCGGGATGCTAAGTTGCACGGCGCGTGCCAGGAAGCTAGGGTGGCTTGGTCAATGCACGGTTCAGCGATGAGAGCAGTCGGCCCCCGGGTATTGATCCGCCTTCTGGCCGCGTTCGCAGCCGCCGGGTTGCTGAGCGCTCAGCTGTTCTCGGTCGCCCATTTCGTGCTCGTTCCGCATCATCTCTGCCTCGACCACGGCGTGCTGACGCACGACGACCGAGTTAACCTGAACCCGTCGTCCAACGCGGTTTCGAAGCGATCGGCCATCTTCCCGGGGAACGCCGCTGCTGACAGCCACGAGCATTGCAGCGTCCCCGCGCGGCTGGAGAAAAATGGTCGGCGATCTCCGGCGCCGCAAACAGCGGTGGTTGTAGCAACTCTCACGGCTCGGCTCCCAGCGATTGTCCGCGCGGACACCACGCTCGGTGGCTTTGCAATCCTTTCGGTTGCACCCAAGCAGTCGCCGCCAGCGATCACCCAAGCGTAATCGAAAGCTCGGCGAGGCTGCTCCCACCACGGCAGCCCGAAACAAACGCGGCTCGGGCGAGACGAGTGCGTCACCGCGCTGAAACACGGTCTCACCGTTCGTCCAGAGCCCACCCACGCGCCATCCACGTCGGCGCGCCGTTGACCAGCCGCACCGATGACCAGTC
>DASXTY010000665.1:0-5898 GCA_036505155.1 Polyangiaceae bacterium
ATGTGCCAAGCTGGGTGAGTGCCAAGTGATCCTCTGGCCGAGGGGACTAGCCCCCTCCACCATGGTTCACCACCGGATGACGCCCCCATGGGAATGAATTTGAAAGTCGTTTTCATTTGAGCTAGCTTGAGAGTGTCAACGTGACGAGACCCGGCCAGCACTGTTCAGCCTGCAGCCCGGGTGTCTTCACGGGCAATGCGGAAGAGCGGGACGAGGCGCGCGAACGGATCAGTGAGTTCAGGGTGGTGGAGAAGTCCGCCCCAGCTGAGGCGGATGAAATGAGCCTCGGAGACGCGGCGGTGGGTGAGACGCTCTTGGTGCGACACGTGGGCGGGGAGCGGGCGTTTCGTCGCCGGGTGATGGAGCTTGGACTGTTACCGGGAACCGCGGTGATGGTGGTTGGTATCGCCCCGCTGGGAGACCCGATCAAACTTGCGGTGCGCGGCTGTGAGCTGTCGATCCGCCGTCACGAGGCACGCGCAATTCGAGTGAGCGCAACACGCGCCAGCCGGCTCGCGATGAACAAAGTTTCGACCCCGGTCGGAGCGCGGTAAAGCTCGAGTGGCCGCGCGTCGGATCTGAGGCGTCGATTGAGCTCGGCTGTTGAGATAAGCCGCAATTCACAAACTCGGGAGTCTGAGCTCCTGCAGAGGGGCGTCCGATTGTCGCCGGAAACGCGGGTGCAAGCCTGCCCACTGGTGGTGCTGGTGGGCAATCCCAACGTCGGAAAAACGACATTGTTCAACCGGCTGACCGGTCAGAGCGCGCGTGTTGGGAACTATCCGGGAATCACGGTGGAGCGTCGCGTGGGTACACTGCGTCTGGATGTCGCACAGGAAACCCGGGCAGCCGACTTGGGCGCCGTGGATCTGGTGGACGTGCCGGGCGCGTATTCGCTGAGCGCGCGCTCGGTGGAAGAACAAATCGCCATCTCGTCGGTGCTCGGGCTTGGCGAGCATCAGCAGCCAGCGCTCGCGATTTTGGTGGCGGACGCCGGCCAGCTGATTAGGAATCTCTATCTTGCGCTGCAATTAGTGGAGCTCGGGGTAGAGTTGGTGATTGCGCTCAACATGGTGGACGAGGCCGCTGAAAACGCGCCCAGCCCCCAAGCCGTGTCCCAGCTTCTCGGCGTCCCCTGTGTGGCCACCAATGGAAGGAGCGGAGAAGGTCTGCGCGAGCTCAAGCAAGCCGTGCTGCAAGCGTTGCTGAATCAGGGTCGGGGTGCGGTGCACGTCCGCTACCCGCCGGAGTTGCTTCGCGATGTGGATTGGGTAGCCGACGCAATACCCCAAGAGTGGCGCGGCGGCGTCGAGCGCGATCGCGCGCTCGCCATGTGGGCGCTGAGCAGCGTGGATGCGGACGACGAGCTGGCGGGAATCCCCCACGGTTTGCGCGAGCGCTGCCAAGAGGTGCACCAGAGAGCAACCGGCCGAGATATCGATCACGAGATCATCAACGCGCGCTACACGTTTCTGGATGCGCACTCGGCTGAGCTCTACCAAAAAAGCGATGCGATTTCGCCGGTGCGCAAGCTCACGCAACGATTGGACCGCGTGCTGCTGCATCCGGTATGGGGCTTCGGGATCTTTCTGGTGGTGATGTTCACCATATTTCAGGCGCTGTTTTCCTGGTCGGAACCGGGCATCCGCCTGGTGGAGCACGGGGTTACCGGATTGCAAGCGCTTACGGTGGCAATTTTGCCAGCCGGCGTAACCTGCGATTTGTTGAGCCAAGGCGTAATTGGGGGTGTGGGGAATGTATTGGTCTTCTTGCCCCAAATTTTGCTGCTGTTCTTGTTTGTCGGCGTCCTCGAGGACACGGGCTACATGGCGCGAGTCGCCTACCTGATGGACCGGGTCATGAAGACACTCGGACTGCATGGCCGAGCGTTCGTTCCGATGTTGTCCGGTTACGCCTGCGCGGTTCCGGCAATTTTGGCTACGCGAACCATGGAGCGACGCCGAGACCGTCTGCTCACCATGCTGGTGATCCCGTTGATGACCTGTTCGGCGCGTTTGCCGGTCTACACCCTGGTGATTGCCGCGCTTTTTCCCGCTTCCTTCAAGCTCGGCTGGATTCCGGTGCAGCCGCTGTTGATGGTGGGGATGTACCTGTTCGGCACGGCCATGGCGCTGATCTGCGCGGCGGTTCTTGGCCGCACCGTGGTGCGAGGTCGTCGAGTGCCGTTGATCCTGGAGCTCCCGCCGTATCGCAAACCACAGGCGCAAAGCGTCCTCAAATTGATGTGGGAGCGCTCGACCGTCTTTTTGAAAGAAGCGGGCACCATCATCTTGTTTTGCACGGTGGCTTTGTGGGGGCTGCTTTCGTTCCCCAAAACGGACGCTGTCACGGCTCCGGTGGCGACGCTATCGGCAAAGCAGACGGTGCCGGCGCTGCAAGCCGACCCGGCGCCCGCAACCAAAACCGTTGCTCGCGAAGCTTCAACTGGCGCCGGGCCCGCGCGACCAGACGTTGGGCGGAGTTACGCCGGAAGATTGGGCAAGGCCATCGAGCCGGCATTAGCGCCGCTCGGCTTCGACTGGAAAATCGGGGTCGGCATCATCGGGGCGTTTGCAGCGCGCGAAGTGTTCATTTCCACCATGGCGCTGGTTTACGGCATTGGTAGTGCGGACGATCAGGCTCCGCTCCGGGAGCGGATTCGCGCCGAGTCGGTAGCCAACGGAAAGCCGGTCTACTCTCCGCTGACCGGCTTGTCGCTCTTGGTGTTTTTCGCGCTGGCTTGTCAGTGCATGAGCACGCTGGCGGTGGTTCGGCGCGAAACCAAGAGCTGGGTGTGGCCGGGCTTCCTGTTTGGCTACATGACGACGCTTGCCTATGCGATGAGCTTCGTCGTGTATCAAGGGGGCAAGCTTTTGGGGTTCTAATGGGGAGGTGACCATGCAACCAAGGCCGCTCTCGCGATCGTTTTACGCCAGACCGGTGCTGGAGGTTGCGCGTGACTGCATCGGCAAGCTGCTTTTGCATCAAACGGCGGAAGGTACGGTAATAGGTCGCATCGTCGAAGCGGAGGCCTATCGGGGTCCCGAGGACCGCGCGGCGCACAGTTGGGGCGGGCGCAACACTCCGCGCACCCAAGTGATGTTCGGGCCGCCCGGTTACGCCTACGTATTTTTCGTTTACGGGATGCACTATCAGTTCAACCTGGTGACGGGGGCGGTCGGAGAACCGCAGGCGGTGCTCATCCGGGCTATCGAGCCGGTGATCGGGCTCGACCTAATGGCTTCCCGTCGCAAAATGTCATCGGGGCGAGTTGAGCTTACCAACGGTCCAGGAAAAGTGTGCAAGGCATTCGGTATCTCGCGGGCCCAATATGGCGCCGACTTGTGCAGTCCCACGCTCTGCTTGCTCAACGCGTCGCCGACTCGCGTGGCGCGGGCGCCGCGTATTGGCGTTGCGTATGCGGGCACCTGGGCCCGGAAACTCTGGCGCTTCTTCGAGCCGGGCAACCAATACGTATCCGACGCTCGCGGTGCGCGAAGAGCGGCAGCGGGTGCCTCGCAACCCCGATCTCACATATAGAAACGGCCATGCCTCTGAAGGCGTGCTAAAAGGCAGTGTGTTTGCATGAGTGACGCGCCCCGAGGCCATGGTTCGGCCGCCCCCCGCCGCGAAAAGCTCGCGATTCTGCCTTCCGCGCGCGAGCGCCGCGGCCGCCTGTCGGGAAGGTCCATAACTCTGTGCGTAACCGGCAGTATTGCCGCGTATAAATCGGTACTGGCTTTGCGCCTCCTCCAGCGCGAAGGCGCCCGTCTGGAAGTGGTGCTCTCGCCTTCAGCCGAACGGTTCGTCGGCGCCGCCACGTTTTCCGGGCTTACCGGAAGACCCGTGTACCACGAGATGTTCGATCCGGACGTCGGCGGCGAGCTGCATATCGATCTGGCGGCCCGTTCGGACCTGGTGCTCATTGCTCCGGCCACTGCGGATCTCATCGCGCGCATGGCCGAGGGGCGCGCGGACGACTTGGTGGCCGCCATTGCGCTCTGCGCGAAATGCCCGGTTCTGGTGGTCCCCGCCATGCATCCCTCGATGTGGGAACATCCCGCGACCCGTCGCAACATCGAGCGATTGGTACGAGACGCTCGCGTTCGGCTGATCGGACCCGTGGTAGGCGCGGTGGCCTCCGGAGAGGTGGGCGAAGGGCGTATGGCTGAGCCGGAACAAATCGTGACCCGGATTGTCTCGGAGCTCGCCTCCGGAGCGCTCAAGGGCCGCCACATTGTGGTGACCGCAGGGCCGACCGCCGAAGACATCGATCCGGTGCGATTCCTCAGCAATCGCTCGTCTGGCAAGATGGGGTTCGCGCTGGCGGAGCGCGCTGCGTTGCGCGGAGCACGGGTTACACTGATCACGGGACCTGTCTCGCTGACCACTCCCTACGAGGTGCACAGAATCGATGTGCGCAGCGCGACCGCAATGCGCAGCGCATTGTGGCAGACCCTGCATCCCACCCTATCCAATGCGGATGCGTTGATCATGGCTGCCGCAGTAGCAGACTACCGACCCGTTGAAACTCATGCCAGCAAGCTCAAGCGCAACAATTCGCAGACGTTGACCCTGGAGCTCAAGGCCAACGTGGACATTTTGGCGGAGGTCGGCCGAGCCCGCGCCGGCAGGCGACCGGTGCTGGTCGGCTTTGCGCTGGAGACCGACTCCGACGAGCAGACTGTCGCCAGCGCACGCGTCAAGCGCGAGGAAAAACGAGTGGATCTCATGGTTGCCAACCGAGCCGACGACGTGCTGGGTAGGGACGACAATCGCGCCACGCTGATATCTTCCATCGGCGCCGAAGTGTTGGGCGAGCTCCCGAAGCTGGAGCTTTCGGATCGGATCATCGACTGGATTGCGCGCCGTTTCGAAGAAGGGTCGGCATGATACGGGCCCTCTGGATCGCTCCCGCACCTGAAAGCCGGTGATGAAGCGAGTCGCGCTGACCCTGGTGGTCACCACCGCCGCGGTCGGATTTGCATTTCGTCCGGCGGTGGCTGCGCACGCCGCGTTTTGGGTGAGCCTCACGGCTGCATACCTCGCGCTTTCGGGGCTTGCGCTGTACAAGATGTGGGATGAAGGAACCCTGCTCGAGCTCTTGAAGCCGCGCGGGGGGGATATCTCGATCGGCGTGATCCTGGCGGCCGCGTTGTTATTGTTGTCCTGGGCGGTTCGTTTGGTGGTCGCCCCCGCGGGCAGCATTCGGCAAGCCTGGCTGTTCAGGATCTACTTACAGATCGGCGATTCGGAAGCGATTAAGCGCTCGGCGCTGCTCACGGTGCTCATCCTGGTCATCGCTGCTTGCGAAGAGCTGGTGTGGCGAGGGATGGTGCTAACGCTACTAGCGGAGCGAGTAGGGGTGCGCCGGGCATGGCCGCTCGCCGCGCTGGTGTACTCAGCCAGCCTGATTCCCACCGCATTTGGTCTGGCGGACCCGGCTGCCGGGCCAAACCCGTTGCTCCTGATTGCAGGCCTGGGATGTGGACTGGTCTGGAGCTTTGCCGCAGCCAAGTTGGGGCGGCTTATGCCAGTGATCTTTTCGCACATGGTCTTCAGCTATTTCTCGGCGGTTCAGTTTCGGTGGCCGGGGGGGTGACGGAAATGCGGCGCTGATCGGGTTTTGGGATCCTCCAAAGACTCTTCTAGGCAAGCGGGCCCGGCGTCGGCTCCGGAGTTGTTGCTGGCGCCACCGCGGTTGCCCAATGGGAGCTGGGTTCTGGCTCCGCATCCGGCCGCCGCGAGCGCGGCGAACACAAATAGCGTCCTCCGCGTGAGCATGCATTCCCTCAGATGCTTGCCGTAAGCCGATGCAACTCCTGGTCGGCGATGTCGAAGTCGGCAAATACGTGCTGCACGTCGTCGTGGTCGTCCAGCGCTTCGAGCAGGCTCAGG
>DASXTY010000666.1:0-3211 GCA_036505155.1 Polyangiaceae bacterium
CCTTAGCTCGGGAAGATGGCGTAGGACGCCGGGGACTTCCCGGTCGAGAAATAATACGCGGCTCCGATCATCATCCAGAGCAAACCGGACAGCAGCTCACCCGCGATCACGCCCACCATGAACGGCTTGACGGCGTGGTAGCCACGCGCGCCGGTGGTGCGGACCACCCCGGCCTTGATCGCCCACCCGAGCAGAAACGACGGCCCAAACATGACGATCGCATAGGTGTTCCAGACCAAAAACGCGACCGGATGCAGAGGCCACCATGGCAGTCGCAGGCGTGCTGCTGAAGCTACCAAGACCAGCGTCACACCCAACATGGTCCAGGGCAGCGCGCCCGCGCTCGGATGGATGTGGCGCAATCGCTCTATCCCGGTTTCGAAGGTGGTACGCGACAGAGTGCCCTGTGCTGATGCTTCACTCAAAAACCGAGCGAAGGGGTCGAACGAGAACCTGGGCAGCGACTCAAAAGCCCATTTGTCACCCGCCAGGCCGCGGTTGTGTTGCAAATAAAGGGTGACGGCTCCTGCAACCACGAAGCTTATCGTCAGCATCGCCAATATCCAGGGCGCGATCCGTCCCGGTGAAGCGATGTCCTCGCGATCGGTCATCCGGATCCCGTTGGTTAAAAAGGGCATCACGATTTCGCGGGTATCGAGCACCAAAACCGTGCTCGCCAACCCGAGCAAGATGAACGGCGTCGGCCCGATGGCATCGAAGCCGAGCAGCCCGATCAGTACCCCTGCCGGCACGAAGGCGGTCTGGATCCAGAACGCCCCGGTCTCGGCCACAATCCTGGTGATGATCAAGAAAATCAGCAGCGCCAAGAGCACCAGGAGCAGCGACCATAGCCAACCCAGCCCCGCAAGACGCAACGTCACCACCACCAACCCCGCGCACAGCACCAGCAGCCGACACGCCCACATCGCATAAGCAGGCGTGTCCGGAGCTCGCGGGCGGCCCACAGCGCTCCACAACAAGTTCGCGTAATAGCGCCGCCCGGTATACGCGATAATTAAGAGAAACCCGAAGTACGACCCAAATTGCAAAAGGTCGCTGGACTTAGTGCCCAGATCGTCGTGCTCGAGATGTATCCCATTGGCGATGAGCGCAGAACCGAGGACGAAGAACAAGACTTGGGACATGCCCAGACTGAACGAAATCGAGGTGGGCATGAAGAAAGCAAATGCGATGACCGACAGGTAGATGCTCGGGTATAGCCAACCCCACCAGCCGTCCACACGGGTCATGTTGGGGAAGAGCGGATAGAGCCCGCCGAAGTCGAACCGGCGGGGAATCTCGGGAACTGGCGGAAACCAAGCGTGGAGCCCGCCGAGGAGATGCCAGAACACCAAGAGCCCGAAGCCGAGCCAAAAAAAATTGTCGCGCGCAACTTCTGGTAAGTACTTTCCGGGCTTAAGCTCCGACGACTCTTCCAAGAAGCGCACCACCGGATAGGCCAATAGCTCGCGACGGGACCATTGGGGGTGCACGACAAGCGCCAGGCACAGGCTGCAAGCGCCCAGCAGAAACGCCGCAACGCACCAAATTCTCAGCGTAGGCCACCAGGCTTGCCAAGGAAGCGAACCGAGTCCGAGATAGTGGCCGCGACTTCTGCCGGTAAGCAATGTTTCAACTGCGAAAGATTCCGCGCGGGCTCCTTCCAATAGCGCGCCCCGTCCGGGAGGTGGTGGCAACACGTTACCGGGAAACGCAGCCACCAGCAGATAACGGTTCCTGAGCGCGATCTCCTCAGGTGAAGGCTTCCCTCGAAGTGAGGAGCGCAGAGGCTCGGATAGTTTCACTTCTTTGAAAGCAACGGCATCGTAAACGGTCGGACGCCTCAAGGCCTCGTTCATCCGTCGAGTCAAGTCGGGAATTTTGCCGAGCTCGACCCGAGGCGCACCGGCGGCTTCGGAGAAAATGCGACGCCCCTCGTCGCTCAAGTTGAGCCAGATTTGACGCCCTGGCGAGGGTTTCGTGCTACCGCCCGCGCTTTGCACGGTTTTGGCCAACTCCGACCAGTCGCGCACATGACCTTGCCCAAGCTCCGGCGAAGCGCCGGGAACGTAGGACATCACCGCGTTGGCTTGCCAATTCGGAGCGGTTTTGATCCAGTGCGCGGGCAACGCCGTGACCGGCGCGAGCTTCCGGTAAAAGTTTGCTCCCGGCCAGCCGCAGGCCGAAAGCGCGATGGCCACCATCACCACCACCTCGGCGCGCGTGAGCGGCCAGCTGGGTCCGATGCGCCGGAGCAGGGGGTTCACAAAGAAGAGCACGAAGATGGCGCCGCCGAACACCGAAATCGGCAGGTGGGTGCCGATGAGCACGGTCTGCCCCATGACCCAGTCGTTGAAGTAGGTCAGGCTCGCAATCGCAAGACCTGCGCAAAGTCCTAGAATCAGTCCACGGGGAGTCATCACCGGATACCGGCAGCGGTGGGATCGTGGCGAAAACGCAGCTCCGGAATTCGTTTCAGCGGAAGCGCTTCACACAAGCGGCTTCGCAAAAATCCGGAAGCGCGCTCGAGCGCGGCTCGCGTTTCCCGGACCGCATTCGCATTTATCGTGGTCGCAAACCATATGCGGGCGCGCGACCCGTCGCGAGACAATTCGACCAACGTGACGCGCGTGCCTTCGAGGCGCGGGTCGTTGACTTCGCCATCGAGAAGCGAATTCAATTCCTCGCGAAAAAGCTCCTCGAGCCGTTGCCCGCGAAGGCCGGTGCTCCCGGTCGGCTCCTCCCGCGCGCTCCGGTGGTGCTTGACCATGGCACGATTCAGAAGAATCCGACTTTAGGGAAACGGCTTCAAGAGCCATGCTTTCGCGGGCGCACCCGGAGCGTCCTGGCACAGGTTGTGCTTACTCCGCGACACAGTGGTGGTTGGCACAGTGTGTGCCAGTTCCGGAGAAATTTGATGAAACGCCGCGCGGCACCGAGATCATGGGTGGCTCTTGGGGTCGTCTGGGTCGCGATTTGGGCCTGCGGTGAAAGCAGCGAGTCGAGTAGCGCCGGGCTCACCTGCGGGAACGCGATATGCGCCGTCGGCCAGGTTTGTTGCATCGATTGCAACAGAAAGGGGACCTGCGCAAAGCCGGGATCGGTGTGCGCCGGGACCGCCTGTTTACCCACTGGAACAGGGGGAAGCAGCAATACCGGTGGCGCGTCGGCGAGTGGGGGCGCACCTACCGGATCTGGGGGCAATACTGGG
>DASXTY010000667.1:0-1721 GCA_036505155.1 Polyangiaceae bacterium
TGGTCGTGCCGTATGGGCGTTTGCGGCAGCTGTGGAATGCTGGTCAACGGCGAGCCACGGCTCACCTGTGCGGCGTTTCTCAGGGACTACTGGCCGGAGCCCATTCGCGTGGAGCCGCTCTCGAACTTCCCAGTGGTGCGCGACTTGGTCATCAACATGGATGACTTCATGAACAAGCTCCAGGAGGTTAAGGCGTGGCTGGTGCCTAAGCAGGAAAAACCGTTGGAAGAGGGGGAGTATCGACAGACCCCGGCCGAGCTCGCTCGGTACAAGCAATACTCGATGTGCATCAACTGCATGCTCTGTTACGCCGCCTGTCCGGTATACGGCTTGAACCCGGAGTTCATCGGGCCGGCGGCCATCGCGCTGGGTCAGCGTTACAACCTCGATTCGCGCGACGGGGCTCAGGCCGAGCGCGCCGAAGTGATCTCGAGCCACGAAGGAATCTGGGAATGCACGTTCGTCGGTGATTGCACCCGGGTCTGTCCAAAAAATGTGGATCCCGCCGGAGCCATTCAGCTGGCCAAGGTGCAAAACACCATGGAGTGGTACAAATCGGTGCTCATGCCTTGGGGCAAGCAATCATGACGTCGCGCGAACTCGCCCCCCGTGAATACGTGCAGCCCATCCGCCGTAGCAGCTGGTGGCTATCCCGGGGGACCTACTTCTGGTTCATGATCCGGGAGCTTACGGCTCTTTTCGTTTTCATCTATGTGCTGTTTCTCTTGGCGCTGGTGGCGCGCGCGCCGAGCTCGGACTCCTTTACTCGCTTTTTCGAATATATGAAGAGCCCAACCAGCATGGGGTGGCATCTAGCGGTTCTGGTGATGGTCCTTTATCACACGGTGACTTTCCTCAATCTGACACCCAAAGCGATAGTGCTCTGGCGGGGCGAGCAAAAGGTGCCTCCGGCGGCTATCGCCTCGGCGCATTACATAGTTTGGATTGCGGTATCATTGACAGTTTTGTGGATTGCACTCGGATGAGCGCCCCAGCAAGCAAATACAAAAAATCAAACGAGCCCTTTTGGTGGTCGCTGTTCGGCGCCGGAGGAATGGTGGCGGCACTGCTCATGCCGGTTGCGGTGGTGCTCACCGGCATTCTCGTGCCCGCGGGCTGGCTCAGCCAAGCAAAGCTGCTCGAGCTCATCCACCATCCGATCGGTCGGCTGTACCTGTTTGCACTGATTTCACTGCCGCTGTTTCACTGGGCACATCGGTTCCGCTTCACGCTGATGGACCTTGGCTTGAAGCGCATCGGCGGCCTGCTGGGCGTGTTTTTCTACGGCGCCGCGTTTGCCGGGACGGCGATGGGTGCGTGGTACCTGGTCCGGCTCTGAAGGCGCCGGTGAAGAAACGCTCCTTCGGTCCCACCGCGACACAGGTTCCAGTCATCGGGCTCGGCACCTGGCAAATGGAAAACGACGAACGGCGCGACGATCTCGCGGTGCTGGAGCGCGCCTTTCCCCTGGGTCGAAAGCCGCGCGGCATACCGATGTTGTGAACTTCGAGGGGGCGAGGAGAATCCAATGCACCCACACCGACCTCGATCAGGGATTGGCCGCACTCTCGAGCGAGCATCGCAATGGGCAACCCGATGGGCGGGTAGCTCCTGGGCGTTCGCCCTGGCAGTGCTGGTCCTCCTAATCTGGCTCACCACCGGGCCGATTTTCCATTTTTCCGATACCTGGCAGCTGGTGATCAACACCGGGACCACCATCG
>DASXTY010000668.1:0-1567 GCA_036505155.1 Polyangiaceae bacterium
CTGCGCGCACGCTCCAGGAGTTAGAATTATCAACAGAGAAAAAGCAAGAAGGTCTTCTCGCATCCATTCCATGATTTCCCCGCAAAAGTTCGTGTAATTCATGAATCGTGAAGGCTCACTAAAAAAGCCCACCAATAAATCCCGCAACTGCACCAGCGGCTGCGGCGACACCCTTACCTACCGCCACCGCTGCATCTACGGCCAGATCAATAACGTGTAGCTCTCATGAAATCTTTGCACGAAAAATCGATTTAAGTGTTAGAGCAACTCGCCTCGTTCTAATGTTGAGAATGCCGTGCGCGACGAGCGCACGGCGGATTGCTGTTCGATCGATTGTTGCCTGCTCGTTTCGCGAAAGCTTGGCGGAGGGCGGCACACCTTGAGCTTCGCGCTCGAGAGCTTCCTCCTTTTGGACACTCGTTTGAAACGCCCCTCGCTCCTCCTCGCTCAGCGGCACACGCCCCGCGAAAATCTCGCCACGTGCCTTGGCACCTCGCAGCGGCTGCTTGGGCAGCACGTTGGTGAGCGCCAAGGCGTGCTCGAGGTCCATGCTCCGCCAGTTTCGAGGTCTGCCTGAAAGCATCGCGAGGTTCTCCGTCCGCTCTTTCATCCATCGAATGCCGGACTCGCAGGAGCCATTGTAACGGGGCTTGCGAGGGGGACTCCACAAGAGAATCACGCCCCACTTGCGGCAGAGCGCCTGCAACTCCGCCGCGATGAAGGCCGGGCCGTTGTCGGACTTCAGCACCAAGGGCGGCCCGTGCTCGAGGAAAAGGCTCTCGAGGGATGTCTTGACGGGCTCCTCCCGCGGCCCCGCTTGCCCCTCCCAGAGAAGCTGTGCTCCGCTGGAGAGGTCCCGCACCGAGAGGACCGCTTCACGGTTGCCGTCGACGGCCTTGGGCGGCTCCGTGTGGTCCATGGACCAGACCGCTCCGGGCCTCGGCCAGTCAAGCTCCGAGACGGTGATCTCCTCACCGCGGACCCCGTGTTCCCGGTACCTCCGGAGCAGATCCTCGAGCTCCCCTCGGGCCATCTCGGGATAAAACCACTTTAAAGTCCCCAGCCCAGTTTGGGGCCCGAAGAGCTCGAGTGCATGGATCACCCGGTTTCGGTCCCGAGCACTCGAGCGTCTTGGCGGGCGCCCTCGCCGCACCGCTCGAATCCCATCCTCCTGGAATCGCCGCTCCCACTGGGAGAGCGTCCTTAGCGAAAACCCTAGCTCTTCCGCCGCCTCCTTCTTCTTCCCGCCCTTGAGGACCACGAAGTGCACGTGCTCAACCGCCTGCCTTCTCGCCGCGCTCTCCGCCTCGCGGCGCTTCGCTTGCTTGGGGTAGCCTCGCTTGCGCTTGCGAGAAGCATCCGAGAGTCTCGCCTCCCAGGCTGACTGGAGACGCTCAACATGCTCGCGCTCTAACTCTTTTCCCCAAGGAGCTTCATCCTTTTGCGGAACTGCCCTCTCTTTTTTTTCACTCGCGCTTTTCCTTTTCCCAACACTCCCGGCATCGCCACCGCGAGCGCCTCCCGTGCTCGCGACGCCTGAAGCTCCCGCTGGAGCCGCTCGTTCTCC
>DASXTY010000669.1:0-3060 GCA_036505155.1 Polyangiaceae bacterium
GAAACTGATTGACCACCCCAACTCCCCGTTGCGAGAGCTCTATCACGGTTCTTGTCACCAATAGCGTGGGCGCGGCCAACTCGGCCGGGGGACTCAGCCGGAAAAGCTCCTGACCCACCAGGCTCGGCTCGGCGCCGACCACCGTGGAAACGTCCATATTGAGGCTGTATTGCCGAACCCCGTTGGAAACCAGGGACTTATTGTCCAACAGCGTCGCGGTGTTCGAAAGAACTCGCCCGGTTACCGGATCGATAATGTCTGCCGTCCAGCCGTTGAGCGTCGCGCACCCTTCCGGTGGGCAGTCGATGGCGCCCCACTCCACCGTGACCGTCAAGTGCTGCGGGGGCGGCAAGTTGATATCAAACTTGACGTCGCCCGCGTCGATCATCTGCGCGAGGAGCTCTTGAGGAGGGACGGTGCAGGATGCAGGGTCGGGCTCGCCCGGCTTCAAGTAAATATCGTAAAGCCCCGGGGCTAGTCGCACCCGGAAGCCGTAGCTTGTGATCGCGCCGCTTTCGTTCTTCACCGCTGCCGCCTCCGCGGTGTAGCTCGAGGCAGGCAGCCCCAGCAGGCGCTCGCTCGGTGTGAATACGAGCGTTGCCGGGATGCTGCCGTCTGGCGCGGTGCTGAGAGCGTTGTTACCGGTCTCAGGCAAGAACCGGTAAGTGCAGCTCGATCCCGCTGGGTTCTGGTTGACGACAGGAGGTAAAACAACACGGCCGGTCACATCGGCGACGTGCCCCAGCGACAGGTCGAGCTGACCACCCTCGGTGGGAATGTTATCCACGCGTTTGAGAAACCGCACGCCGGCAATGGCGTTTGCGTCGGAAGGAGCCGTGACTTCGAACAGCACCGTTTCGAACGTGCCCTTCTGGGCTGCGCAGCGCCCCTCCACACACTGACCCCCCCCGCACTCCGCGTCGGCTTCACACACGTTTTTCGTTTGCTCGACCTTTTCGTCGCGCACCACAGCTACCGAGCAGCTCGATAAGAGGCAGGCAGCAACCAAGGCGAGCCAGCGTTTCACCATGCTCAACCTCCGTCCGTCCCCACGGGACCGACGTTCGCCGGGCAATCATCGAGCTTGGCGGGAACCGGGGCGGTCGGGTCTGTCACATTGAGCCACCAAGTAGCAATGGCGATGTCTTTCTCTCCTTGGGCAACGGATGCGTCCGGTCCGGTCGAAGAAAGATGGGTTACCCGCAAGGTCAGCTGCTGGCAGCCGGCCGACGCCCTGACCAGCCAAGGCACAGTGATCTCACGCGTTTCGTCGTCGAAAGTCGACGCGTAAAGAAAGTTTGCGATCCCAACAACTTGTGCCCAGCGGGTGTTGTAATTCAAATTCAGAGTTGCGATGAGCGGATCACCCAAATCTTCGGAGCGGACCGGAACTTTGAACTCACGAGTCGCGGTTTCGTCCGTGCTGACGTTGAGGATCTGCGTGATGGGTGGCTCGGCATGGACCAAGTCGAGTAGCGGCGGGGTCTTTTTGGGGACGCCGAAATCTGGCGGCTCGGCGACCAAACAGCCAGAAAATGTCAATCCTGAGACTCCAACCAATAAACTCCACGCCCAGTTCGGCATGGTTACACTCCTAATGTTGCGATTGCCGTGCCAGCCCCCCAACCTCGCACAATTCCCAGCCTGGGGCGCTCTGGGTGTGACACTGATGTCGCACCCACCCCCACAGGCGCTTTCGGTGGTGGCCGGGCGGACAGCTGGAAGGATTCAACCTGCGCTCCAGCCGCCGCTCTGCTTGCGCTGCCCGGCACGCGCCGGCTGCCAGCGCGTTTCGGCGTAGATGGGACTGGTGGCCAGCAGGACCAGGTCGGTGACGGCGGGGCTTGCCGCGCAAAGCCGCGCCAGCCCGCTCGGCTCTCGCATGGCTTCTGCGTCCAGACCTGCATCATGAGACGCTTCGCGAACCGCAATCCGTAGGTCACCGCAGACGAACAACCCCGCACGATGCAATGCATGGCGACTGGACGCGAGCAGCGACCCGTAGCTGAACCCTTCGACGCGATCGCAAACCTCCCGCGACCGGCGTTGCGATCGAACCGGGATGCTCTCCCACAATACCTCGGCCAAACTGACCGCGGGCTGCTTGCTGGTTTGAGCGGGCCGCGGCGGCCCGAAGGCCAGCATGAGGGCGTCCAGGATGGATTGCAACTCGCCCTCCGGCAAACCAAACAGCAGCACGAAGCAGGGCAGTGTCGCGGTGAGCATGGCGCCGATGTGGAAGGAAAACTCTGGCGTCTCCTGCCTCATCTCTCCGGAGACGATCAAGGCTGGCGGCGAGAGCAGCGCCACGTTGATCGTGACTGCTGAGGAGTCGCGACGATGAAACACCGGCACGCGCGTCAAGCCCAGCGCGCGCGCCGCGGTCGAAACCATGCGAGCCAATGGGGAGGGCGCTCCCAGTACCACGCGCTCTAGACCGGTAACGCCGTACACATTCGGATCCCGTCGAAATACGTGTTCTGCGCCTTCCCAAAGCAGCGCCAGCGCTTCGGCCGCCGAATCCACCGAATCTCGAAGCAGCATGGCGCGAACCGACTCCGGCTGTTCGGACTGCTCGGAAAGCGGCGGCGGCTCGATTGACTGTGCAGCTCCCCTCGCGATCTGGAGCACATGTTCGACCGCGCGCGCGTATCCCGGGTTTCGGTCGGCCAAAGCGGCAGACTGCAATTTCTCGAGGCACCAGCTATCTCCAGGTAAGAGCCCGGTAAGGTGGCGGCATACGGTTACCAAGTCGTTCGACCGCTGGGGTCGTTCTTCCAACTGCTGGATGAGCGATCGGCCCGCCGGGACGGAACCGCCCTTGAGTTGTTCAAGCAGCTGCCCTTCTTCAGTGCTTCGAGGTGGAATGGTGCCGAGATCGAGATCGGCGCGCACCACGCGCGGCGAAACGGGGGGCGCACTCGGCTCGATGGAAACCGTCGGGGTGAGGCTTCGTTGTGGGGGCGCTGGTCGCAGCTGTTCGAGAAGCTTTAGGGCGCGGGGACGAGTGGCTTCGTCTGCGGCAGCCATCTCCGCGTATTTTTTGGCGAGCAGCGGATC
>DASXTY010000670.1:0-4773 GCA_036505155.1 Polyangiaceae bacterium
CATGCGCGAGGGGGACGATCCGAAGGACATCTATTGGCGCAAGAGCACCGCCGAGCAGATGGTGCTCCGGGAGCGCGCTCACGAGACCCGCAGAGACGTCGAGTACCTGGTGGACAATACGCACCCGAGCGAGGAGCCCTCGCCGGAATGGTCCCAGCGACTCGAGCGGCGGATCCGCGACGTGGCCTCGCGCGTGGTTGCGCACATCAAGCGGGGCGATGGAGTGACGGTGCGCTCCAGCAGCGGGCACGTCGTGCGCGCCACGCCGGCGGTGGGCGCAGATTCGGCGCTCAAGTTTCTGGCTCTGCTGGAGTCGCTGCCCGCACGCGCATCCCGAAAGGCTAAGGGCGCGGCATGAGATTCGGCTTCGTTCACCGAATGATGACCGATGCGCTGGCGGTGCTCGGGCTGCTTGCGCTTCTCAGCAGCGGCGAGCTCGGTCGCGGCGTCAGCATAGCGGTTTTGCTCGCGCTCGCGGCCGCGCTCGCGCTCCCCGAGAGGTGGCGCGACCGACCGCTCATCGCGCGCATGGGAGCCCTGGGGCAAATCGGCCTCCTGGTGGTGCAAGCTACGCGCTGGTTTTTCGGCGCCTCACTACTGCAGGTGGTGTTGGAGTTCGCCGCTGTGCTTCAGGTCCTGCGCCTGGGAACCCGACGAGGAGCCGCGCACGATCAACAGGTCATCGTGCTCGCGTTGCTCCACCTGCTTGCGGGAACGGTGCTGGGCAGCGGGCTGGCTTACGGACTGTGTTTCATTGGTTTTTTGTTGGTGACTCCGGGAGCGCTGGTGCTCAGCCACCTTCGGCGCGAAGTGGAGGGAAATCACCGGCAAGGCGCGCGCGATCGCGCCGGGCTACCGGTGGACGTGCCGCGCATTTTGCGCAGCCGCCGAGTCATCGGCCGACAGTTCTTGGCTTTTACCTGCCTCCTGTCGATTCCGATTTTTCTTTTCACCGCCGTGTTGTTCGTGGTGTTCCCCAGGGTTGGGCTTTCGCTTTTGCTGCTCAACCGGTCGAGGCCGGAACGCATGATCGGCTTTTCGGATCACATCGACCTCGGTGGAATGGGCAAACTTCGCACCGACCCGACCATCGCGATGCGGGTGGAATACCCAGCTCTGCCGGAGTCCCCTCCCTCACGCCTGGCTTTATATCTTCGCGGCACCGCATTCGACCAATACGATGGCCACAGCTGGTCGCGCTCGCGCACCCGCCGCGAGCGTGTCGACCAAAGGGGCACCGAGCTTACCATCTTGCGCCCGGCAGACCCTGCCCTGGACAAGAAGCTCCACATCGACCTCGAGTCGATCGAACCCCCGGTCTTGTTCTTACCCCGTGAAGCGGTGGCTCTGCGCGTGCTCCCCGACGGCGCCACTCTGTTAAATTCGTCGGTCCGCCTGTGGCAGGGACCGGAGGGCGAGCTCAAATACGAAAGTCCGGATCAACGCGGGCTACGCTACGACGTATTTTTGGCCGGAGCGGACGAGCCGCGCCCGCCACCGCTTTCGCGTTCCGAGCGGCTGCGCTATTTGACCGTTCCGGCAGGCCTGCCGGCGCGGGTTTCGGAGCTCGCTCGGCGATGGACCGGCTCCGAAACGGCTCCGGCGGCCCAGGCGGTGACCATCGAGTCGCGCCTGCGCGAACGCTACACGTATGATTTGGATTCGCCGTCGGGGGGAGCAAAAAATCCTCTCGATCACTTTCTATTCGAATCGAAACGCGGTCACTGCGAGTTCTACTCGACGGCAATGGCCATCATGCTCAGAACGCTGGGCATTCCGTCGCGCAACGTTACCGGTTTCATCGGCGGTACGTATAATCGCTTTGGCCACTACTACGTGGTGCGGCAGGGAGATGCGCACTCCTGGGTGGAAGCGTACATCGAAGGACGGGGCTGGATTCGTTTTGATCCGACGCCCCCCGCAAGCGCTGCCCCACAAAGCGAAGTGAGCGGGCTCTTCGCGTTCGTGCGCGACGTGCTCGAAGCGGCTGCACAGCGCTGGAGCCGTCATGTAGTCGGATACAATCTGCAGCAGCAGGTCCGCCTGTTTCGCTCGCTGCATTCGACCTACACCGAAATCGATGCCGGATGGTTTCGCCAGGCTTCTTCCCGCCGCTTTGCGCTCGCGGCCGCGGCGGTGGCGGTGTTCTCGGTGGTCTTTTGGCGGACCCGGAAGCGGTTCAAAGCGCGCCAGGTGCGAACCGGTCGCAGCCGGCGCCAGCTCGCCGCCAGCCAAATCATTCGGCTTTACGGAAGCTTGGAGCAAGCGCTTGCGCTTCAGGGGGTCCCGCGGCCCGCGAGCACTCCGCCGCTGGCGCACGCTCGAGCGCTCAGCGAAGCCGGCCACCCGGTTGGCCAAGAAGCGCTGCGCTTGACGCAGATTTATTTGCAGGCGCGGTTCGGCGCCCGAGAGCTATCCGAGCTAGAGCGCAGGGACTTTGCACGTCGAGTGCGGCTCTTGCGACACGCCTCGCATAAAGAAGAGCTTGCCGCCTGACCGGCCGGCTTTTTCATCAAGGACCCGTCTGCTGCTGCGAAAGCGCCTCCGCCCATTTCAGCGCGCCGGGACACCCCGGCGACCCCGACTTGCCCCGTGCGTCGCCGGAGCTCGAACCGGTGGGCCCCGCGATGATGCCGAGGTCCCGTCCACGGCGCGCTGCGGCGAAGGGCCCCCGCTCTTTTCGCTCCTGGCACACTTGGTCAGCGGCTACGGCCGACTGCGCTGTGTGCAGGGTCACGAAGGGTGCTGAAGCGCTTCCGGATCCGGCCAGTTCAGGCCGCAAGATACCACGAGCAAATCCGATGAGCGCTCTTTTCGCGGAGGCGCGGCTGTCGTAGCGCACGTGCCAAGCGGTGACGTAACGCCGGTCTTCGGAAAAGACCGCCACGCGGTCCCCGGCCCAGCCGGTTGAGGCTTCACTGGCGGTCCCTTCCGGCATCCATTCTTCGAACAAGATTCTGAGCGTCTGCTCCCCGAGTATGTCGTGATACTCGGGCTCGCTACGCCCAACCAGCGAGTTTTTAGGGATGGCGATGGGCTCCGGATTTTCACCGGCCAGGAATCTGTCCGGGTGTAGCACTTGCTCGGTGCTCACTGGAGGATGACGCCAAGCCGCATCCACGCCCGACCAACCCGAGCGCCGACGCAGGAAGTGCACGAATTCGATCCCATCGACATAGGGGGCCACGAGCGAGCGCTTGACGATGCTCGGCACATCGGCGGTGTCCGGTGAAAGCTCGATGAAGGAGCGCATACCAACCCGCAGCACGTCTTCGGGCATGTCGAGAGCCGACCGATGGCTGCCTTCCAACATGGCCTCCAACATGGCGCTCGTGGCATCGCCTTCCGCCAATGCCTGGATGGCGCTGTCGCGGTCCGACGAGTCGGGGCGCGACCGGGTCAGCTCGTCGAGGTCGTAATGTTGGTCCTGTAGCGCGTGGACCAGCTCGTGAGAAAGCGTGATGCGTCGTTCGTCTGCAGCCAAGTCCACGGCGAGGAACATGGTTTTTTCGCGCGTGTCGTAAAACCCTGCGAGCTGCGACCCTAAAAGTTTCACCAAGGATGCTTCGTAGTCGAACGAAGCATCAACCAGATTGAGACAATACAAGAGGTGCTGGGAGGCTCTGAGCGTGTTCGCGGGTACGTGGGTTTTCAGCTCTTTCCGCACGTATTCCACAATTTCTTTGCGGCTGATGAGCCGACCGCGCACCGGGCCCTTCGGCGCGAGCTCCCGAACGCGCGACACCGACGCCAGCGCATCGTTTACGACTTCATCCGCGGTCCGGTTAGGGCCGCTTCCACTCGGGCGTTTCGGGGAACTCCGGTCGGGACCCAATATCGGTGCTTTGGCAGCCGACAGCCGCGGTTGTGTGGCATCCGGTGCGCAACCGGCGAGAGTCACGCCCAACCAAGCGAGCGCGCACCGGCGACGGAGCGTCAAGGAACAGGCCTGGTCGCGGTTGCGACCTGCCGCAATGCGCCAATCGCTGCCTTACGGTCTTTTTGCGCGAACACCGCGGTCCCGGCCACCAGAACGCGCGCTCCCGCTTCCACCACGCGCATCGCCGTCTCCTCCCGCATGCCGCCATCCACCACCAATTCGACCTTGCGGTTGGCCTCGTCGATCATGGCCCGCACGGCACGAATTTTGGGCAGCATCGAAGGCAGAAATTCCTGCCCGCCGAAGCCTGGGTTTACCGTCATAACGACAATCAAATCCAAGTCGTCGAGCACGTATCGCACCGCTGCCTCGGGCGTGCTCGGGTTCAGCACCGCGCCGGCGCGCCTTCCCAGGCCGCGAATCTGCGCCAGAGCGCGCTGCAAGTGCCGTGATGCTTCCACGGGCACGCTCAGCATGTCCGCCCCCGCATCCGCGAAGGCCTGCAGGTGGCGCTCCGGCTCGACAATCATCAGGTGCACATCAATGGGAAGCTTGGTGGCGCGTCGAATGGCTCGCACCACCGACGGACCCAGAGTGATGTTCGGGACAAAGCTCCCGTCCATCACGTCGAAATGGATCCAGTCGGCTCCCGCCGCCTCGACCTCTTGTACTTCTTCCGCCAAGCGTCCGAGGTCGGCGCTGAGAATGGAAGGCGCTATGCGGATTTCAGTGGGCATGAACTTGTCGCATTACTCCTTCCCGCTCCGACCGGCCAGTCTAAGCGGGCCGCGGAGCGGCGACTGCGCGAGCACCAGTCTCTCCCGCTTCGGGATCATCCGCCGGCGCCCTGCACTGATTCCACCGCCGCAGCGAGCCGCCCGCGCGTTTCACGG
>DASXTY010000671.1:0-7623 GCA_036505155.1 Polyangiaceae bacterium
CCCGCTCCATCAATTGCTCTTGCTCCAGCTTGTGACTGCTGGCCGACCCGGTAGCGGGGCTCGCCGATTCTGCTCGGTACACGCCGGAAAATCCAAAGCGACCGAATAGCTTCTCTCCGAAGCGGGCCCGCAGGTGGCGCCAAGAGCCCATGTTTTCCGGTTCTTCCTGCACCCAGAGGACTCGAATGCCGTTGCGATAGCTTCGCAGGGCGGCGCGCAGGTATTCGTCGGGCAATGGATAGGGCTGAGCGATGCGCACGATGGCGGCGTCTTCGCGCTCGTGCTCGCGGCGCCATTTGGCGAGGTCATAATAGATCTTGCCGCTGCAGAGGAGCGCGCGCTCTACTAGCTCGGGATTAGCTTGAGTGTCGGCGACCACTCTCATGAAGTGCCCGCGGGCCAGCTGGTCGAGAGTGCTGGTTGCCTCCGCATGGCGAAGCAAGCTCTTTGGAGTCATGACGACCAGGGGCTTTCTCCACCGGCGAAGCGCCTGGCGCCTGAGGCAATGGAAATATTGCGATGGGGTGCTGGGTTGGACGATCTGGATGTTCTCTTCGGCGGCCAGCAGCAAAAAGCGCTCGAGCCGTGCGCTCGAGTGCTCCGGTCCTTGTCCCTCGAAGCCGTGCGGCAAGAGCAGTACCAGCCCGCTCAGCCTTTTCCACTTGTCTTCGGCGCTGGTCAAAAACTGATCGATGATGACTTGAGCCGCATTTGCGAAATCGCCGAATTGCGCCTCCCAGAGCACCAGCGCATCCGGTGAGTCCAGGCTGTAGCCGTATTCGAAACCCAAAACACCCGCTTCGCTGAGCGGGCTATTGTAGATCTCGACTGGCCTTTGATCGGGAGCGAGGTGACAGAGCGACATGTAGTGGTTTCCGTTGGTGACATCGTGCAACACCGCGTGGCGCTGACTGAAAGTTCCCCGCGCGCTGTCCTGACCCGTCATGCGCACCCGCACGCCTTCGGTGACCAGCGTTGCAAACGCCAAGAGCTCCGCCGTGCCCCAGTCGAGCGGGCGCTTGCCCTCGGCCATTTCGCGCCGCATCTCGAGCAATCGACGGATTTTTGGGTGAGGATGGAAGTCGGCCGGGACTTCTGAGAGCTTGAGCAATAACTGACTGAGACGGTCGACGTTCACTGCGGTGTCCACGTCCGGCACGCTGGACTCGGGACCGCCCTGATAGCCACGCCACAAGCCGCCCAGCCAGTCCTGCACGGTGAGAAAGTCGTCGCGCCGCGCTTCACCGAGCTCCTGCTCGAGGTGCTGTCGCCTTTCCACCGCGATGCGATCGCCTTCCTCTCGCGTGATACCGCCCAGTTTGAGCAGATGTTCGAGATAGCCATCGCGCACGCTGGGTCGCTCACGGATTGCCGCGTACATCAGAGGCTGCGTGAAGGCGGGCTCGTCGCCTTCGTTGTGGCCGTGCCGGCGATAGCCGTACAGATCAATGACCACGTCGCACAAGAAGGTGTCGCGAAAGTCCATGCTGAGCTGCACCACCTGAGCGACTGCCTCCGGGTCCTCTCCGTTGACATGAAAGATGGGGATTTGGAGCATCTTGGCCACGTCGGTGGCGTAGGTGGTGGAGCGCCCTTCGGATGGAGGCGTGGTAAAGCCGATCTGGTTATTTACCACCACGTGGACGGCGCCTCCCGTGCTGTAGGCATCGAGCATGCTGAGGTTGAGCGTTTCGTGCACGATGCCTTCACCGGCAAAGGCCGCGTCGCCGTGCATCAACAAGGCGATTTTTCGGGAACGGGATTTATCCACCACCCGATCTTGTTTGGCGCGGGTGCGTCCGAGCACCACCGGGTTCACGAATTCGAGATGGCTCGGATTGAAACAAAGCGAGAGATGCACGCGCCGGCCGGTGCGAGTCAGATAGTTGGAGCTATGGCCGAGGTGATATTTGACGTCGCCGCTGCCGAGGTATCGTTCCGGATCGCGATCCTCAAATTCGCGAAAGATCTCGCGCGGTCCTTTGCCCAAAATGTTGGCCAGCACATTGAGCCGCCCGCGATGCGGCATCCCGATGACCAGCTCGTCGGCGCCGTGGTCTGCGGCTCGCTCGATGGCTAGCGACAGAAATGGAATCAGGCTTTCACTCCCCTCGAGCGAAAAGCTTTTGGCGCCCAAGTATTTGCGCTGGATGAACTCCTCGAAAATCACGGCGTCGCTGAGCTTGGTCAAAATCCACAGCTGCTCGTCCCGGCCGAGCTCGCACCGGTTTTCGCTCCCCTCCATCCGCCGCTGCAGCCACTCTTTTACGGCAAGGTCGTCGATATGCATGAACTGCACGCCGATGGAGCGGCAGTAGGTGTTTCTGAGCCTCGCCAGGATCTCCCGCAAAGTGAGCGCCTGCGCACCGTAAATGGTGCGGCTCGAAAATTTGCGATCCAGGTCCGCTTCACTCAAGCCATAAAAGCTCGGGTCGAGCTCCGGCTGATCCGGGCGCGGCAAGCTCAAGGGATCGATGCGCGCCACCATGTGCCCGCGCACGCGGTAGGCCCGCACCAGGGCATCCACTCTGTCCTGACGAACCGCTTCATCCGAAACACCGACGTCTGGCACGCGCGCTGTCCGGGGAGCGGTCACTTCTGCGCCATTGAGTGACGGGGGATTGAAAATGCTGAAGCTTTGCAAAGAAGGCCCGGCGCCCAGCCAGCGAGGGGCTGTGGGCATGCCGTCGATCTGGTCGAAGTAGCGCCTCCAATCGTCCGGTACCGACGCCGCGTCCCGGAGGTAACGCGCATAGGCCTCCTCGAAAAACCCGAGATTGGCGATGTTGGGCCAGCTGCCCGATTCGGTGGTCATGACCACAGCGTGCGCTCGGATTCCAATGGTCGCAAGCAGGGGCGGCTAAAATAGTGTCAGCCTCAGCCAAGCTAGGCATAGCTCCTCTGGCGGGAGCCGAGCAAAGCTCGAACCATGAAGACGAGTGCCGCGCTTTTGTGCTTCCTGGCCACCTGGTGCGTATCCTTTGCCGCGCAGGCGATAACCACCTGTCCGGCTCAATGTTCGACGACTTGCATCAAGCAGCCGAGCGGCATTGTGATCCCCGATTCTACCAGGGCCCAGGGCTACCTCGACAAGGAAGAAGGGGGACGCACTATTGATTCCGTGTGCGATGCGAGCATTGCGCAAAAGACGTTTTTGCCTCAGTGCGCCCTGACGTTCAAGGTGATTGCACGGGGCAGCATCTGGCATAACATTTTCGGTTGGTACAATGTGGCTCCGGGAAAGAAACCGGCGGACAGCGATCTGCACCCCATCCTCTTGACCGGAGACGCAGTGGGTACGGTCAAGACCGCCACCATCAAGACCAGCCCTTATTACAAGGGAGGGGAAATCGGATTCTTCATGGCGACCGGCATGGGTCCCGTCATCAACGAAGGCGTCGGATATACGGTTTGTTCCGGAGTAAACCCCAATTGCCCAAGCCCAACCTATAATCGGAACGCAACCGGTTGTGTCAATTGGGTTGTCTACTCCGAGTCTCAATACAATCCGGACAGCGGGCAGGCCGGAGCGCAAAATCACCTTTTGACCTGGCAGAGCGTCACCTACAAGAACTCCTTTTATTTCGGCTGGGAGGACCTGCTTTGCACCAGCGGCAACGACAATGATTTCGAGGATTTGATGACCCGCGTCGAGGGGGTCTATTGCAGCGGCGGTGGTGCCGTGTGCGACACCGGCCAGCTCGGTCCCTGCGGTCCGGGTCACATGCAGTGTAAAAGCGGAATGCTTCAGTGCATCCCAGATCACAAGCCGACGACAGACGTTTGCAACGCGGTCGACGATAACTGCGACGGCCAGATCGACGAGCCCAGTGCCAGCCTTTGCCCCAACGTCGGAGACATCTGCGACCGCGGGGTGTGCGTACGGCCCTGCGGCGGCGGCGAGTTCGTCTGCACCGGCGCCGATGTGTGCAATTCGAGGGGGCTTTGCGTCGACCCCTTGTGCACGGACACGATTTGTCCCGCCGGTCAGGTTTGCAAGGCCGGTGTATGCGGCGACGGCTGTGGAAATGTCACCTGTCCCGTAGGGCAGAAGTGCTGGCTCGGGCGCTGCATCGACCCGTGCGTCGGAGTGACCTGCGATCTGGGCTATAGCTGTGTTGACGGCGTGTGCTTGAGCTGCGCGTGCGATGGTTGTGCGGCAGGTCTTAGCTGCGTCAGTAACGTCTGCGTCGATCCGGCTTGCGCCAGCGTCACTTGCCCTCAGTATTCCCACTGTGAGAGCGGCAAGTGCGTGGACAACTGCCAAGGTGTAGTGTGCCCGAACGGTGAAACGTGCACCAACGGTCAGTGTCCGGGTGGTGTGGGCACAGCCGGAGCCGGTGGAGGAATCACGATACCGCCGGATAGCGGAATCATCATCATTGGAAGCGGCGGCACCGGACCCGCACCGGACGGCGGCGTTGGGAACACCGGGGGCAGTGTGAGTAGCGCGGGCAGCTCCTCGAGCGGCGCGAGCAGCGGCACCGGGGCGGCGGCGACAGGCGTGGGAGGTAGCGGCAATAGCAATCCAACAGCGAGGCCCGTGTCTTCCGAGGAGTCGAGCTGCGGCTGTCGCGTGCCCAGGGCTCGATCGCGATCCGCGCTGGTAGCCCTTCTGGCGCTGGGCGTGGTCGCGGTCACAAGCGCGCGACGGCGAGCGCGGCGACGGCACCGCTGAGCGTCGCGCAATCTTTCCACCGGAGAGCGCTGGAGCGCCCGGTTAAAATAGTGTCAGCCTCCGCCAAGTCAGGCATAGCTCTCCTGTCATGAGCCGAGCCAAGCTTCGAAGCATGCAAGCGAGTATCGCGGTTTCGGGGCGATCTTGGATAATGGGATTTCGGGTGCCGAGTGTGCTGGGAGCCGCCGGCTCGGCGTTGGTCACCTTGAGTCTGGGGACGAGCGCCCACGGAGCGTGCCCAAACCTGGCCCAACCGGATGGAACCTGCATTCCGCAGTTCCCCAGAAGGAGCTGTTACGGCAACGTTCAGACCTGCCTCAACCAGGAAGAGGGTGGGAATACCATCGACGCCGTCCTGGATGCCAGCGTCGCTCAGAAAACGTTTCTTCCGCAGTGTGCGCTCACCTTCAAGGTCGTGCAGCGCGGTAGCATCTGGAACAATCTTTTCGGCTGGTACAACGTGGTCCCGGGGAAAAATCCGGCCGCCACCGACCTGCACCCATTTCTCCTCTCGAGCGATGCCGTGGGCACGGTAAAGGTTCTGGCCATCAAGACCAGTCCCTATTACAAAGGCGGCGAAATCGGATTTTTCATGGCGACGGGGAACAGCCCCGTCATCAACGAGGGTGTCGGGTACACCACGTGCGCAGGCGTGAAAACCAGTTGCCCCTCGAGTTTTACCGCCAGTGCTCCCAATTGTGTTCAGTGGATCGTGTATTCGGAAAGCCAATGGAACCCAGACAGCGGAACCGCGGGCGAGCGAATTCATCTTTTGACTTGGCAAAGCGCGACCTTCAAAAACTCATTTTACTTCGGCTGGGAGGACCTGCTTTGCACCGGCGACAATGACTTCGAGGATC
Organism: Polyangiaceae bacterium; assembly: GCA_036505155.1. Classification (GTDB taxonomy): domain Bacteria; phylum Myxococcota_A; class Polyangia; order Polyangiales; family Polyangiaceae; genus DASXTY01. The sequence goes on from DASXTY010000671.1 coordinate 5,539, forward strand.
TCCTGACTCGTGTGGAAGGTGTCTATTGCAGCGGTGGAGGTGGTGTGTGCGACACTGGCCAACTCGGCCCCTGCGGGCCCGGTCACATGCAATGTAAGGACGGAACGCTTCAGTGCATCCCGGATTACAAGCCCTCGACCGACGTTTGCAACGCGGTGGACGACAACTGCGACGGCCAAATCGATGAGCCCAGCGCCAGCTTGTGCCCCAACGTTGGAGACATCTGTGATCGTGGCGTGTGCGTGCGGCCCTGCGGCGGAGGTGAGTTCGTTTGTACCGGCGCTGACGTGTGCAACTCCCGGGGGCTGTGCGTCGACCCGCTGTGCAAAGACGTTACCTGCCCGCCCGGCCAAGTTTGCAAGGCGGGCGCGTGCGGCGACGGCTGCGGCAATGTCACCTGTCCGCCGGGGCAGAAATGTTGGCTCGGCCGCTGCATCGACCCGTGTATCGGGGTGACCTGCGATCCCGGCTATAGTTGCGTCGGCGGAGTTTGCACCAGCTGCGCCTGCGATGGCTGCGCTGCAGGGCTCAGCTGCGTCAGCAATGTTTGCATCGATCCCGCCTGCGCCAGTGTTACCTGCCCGCAATACTTCCACTGCCAGAGCGGCAATTGCGTGGACGACTGCCAAGGCGTGGTCTGCCCCAATGGCGAAGTTTGCACCAACGGCCAGTGCCCCGGCACCGTGGGCGCGGCCGGAGCGGGTGGAGGTCAGATCATCATCAATCCGGACGGAGGTGTCATTGTTATCGGCAGCGGTGGCACCGGACCGGCTGACGGCGGGGGCGCAACCACCGGAGGCAGTGCCGGCACTGGAGGCAGCTCAACCGGTGGAGCCAGCAGTGGCACCGGCGCGGTGACGGGCGGCGGAATGGGCAACGTCAGTCCGGGGACTGCCAGGCCCGTCTCGTCCGAGGACTCCAGCTGTGGCTGTCGGCTGGCGAGCTCGCGATCCCGATCAGCGCTGCTGGCATTTTTGGCGCTGGGCCTCGCTGCCGGGGCAAGCGCGCGAAGGCGGCGGCGAAGGGGTTGAAGCATTTGAAATCACTTGGCTACCCGGGTCCCACCGGCACGCCCGCCTTTGGCTCCAGTTTTCGTCCCCAGTAGTCCTCTTTGGCATCGGAGGGAGCCATGGCGATTTGTAGACTTTCGGCGCGGGTATCGGTGAGATAAGCGGCGCGTTTGGAAAGCCAGTCCTGAGTCAGAGGAACGGCTCTGCCCGCTCGTACGGCGGGCGAGTTCGGAGCGAGCTGATAGTCTTCGAGGGGCAATCGCCCGTAGCCGCCGCGAAATGGGCTTTTGAACTGGGGGTCGATGGACAGCCCGTGCGCCTCCTGACCCGTCGCTTTGCGAAACGCCTCGAGCGCGTCGTAGTCGTTGGGAGAAATGGTGCCCCCCTCCTTAGCCTCCCAGTAGCCGGGCCCGTTCATTCGCCCTGCCCAGCGGATGAGCGGACCTTTGGAATCGAGGCGGAGGTACAGGTTGTGATCGAACACGTTCTTATTGGTGGTGGCCGCGTAGTCGTCGACCCACGCGGGGGTGGCTCCCTGGCGCCCCACTAGGATGTTGTTGAAGAATTGAGTCTCCGAGGGCCAACCACCGCTATCCGGGTGGTATGGCTTCAGAGGCCAGCCGGTCACGCTTAGGGCAACCCGATCTTTTCCGTTGGCAATCAGCAGATTGTTGTAGACCTTGCCGAACTCGAACGTCTCCGTCACCGACAAGCTCACTCCGTCGTTTTCCGCAATGCAGTGTCGCACAATGTTGTAACGGCTCTGCATAGGGAAGCCCAGGTAGTCGGCGGTCCCGCTGCCCATGGCGAGAATCCCTGGGCCCTGATTGTGGTGGGAATAACAGTATTCCAGAGTGCAACATTCGCAGCCCCAGTCGATGTCGAATCCACCCGCGTCGCGCGGCGGCCTTCCCCGAAATGCCTCGCAGTAGCGCATGGTCACGTTGATCGCGTTCCAAGCCCAGATGTTGATACAGGCGTTGTTGTAAGCTACAGAGTGTTCGATAACGCCGTTCTGGCCACCGCTGATCCAAATTCCAGCGCTCCATAGATTGGAGTACGCGGTGCAATAACG
>DASXTY010000672.1:0-6120 GCA_036505155.1 Polyangiaceae bacterium
GACCAGCGCACCCTCTCCCGACGCGCTGAAAACGCCGGAAGCTATTCCCTCGGCACCGGTCAGCGACGCCCAGGCGCCGCCTCCCGATGCTGAAATCGTAAAAAAACTGGATGAGGTGTTGGACGCGCGCGCCGACGTGCAGGCTCCGAACCTGGCTCAACCAGGCTCTCCGGGAGGCGTCAAGGAAGGCACGGAAACCGATCCGCTGAAGGCGCGAGCGGTCAGTCAATACCAGTTGAAGATTGCCGCTTGGTTCAACGCGCGTTTTCGGCCGCCGCTGGGCGAGCTCACCTGCGAGGAGCTAAAGCCCCTAACAGCCAAAGTATCCGTCAATGTGGGCGGAGACCGCAGCGTCGCGGGCTACACCATCGTGCGACCAAGCGGCAACCCATTGTTCGATGCACGCGTCAAATCAACCATGGACGGTGCGATGGGCCAGCAGCTCCCGCCTCCGCCCCCTCTTTACCCCGACATCCTCGGCACCGTGGTCTCACCGACGTTTTCGGGGAAGCATCCACAGTGTCAGTGAAACCGTTTGGAATCGCGGTTGCGGTCGCCTTAGGCCTCCTGGTTCAGCCGAATCTGGCGGCTGCGCAGCAGCCGCCGCCGGATGAGAGCGTGCTCGGCGAGTTCGTGGTCACGGGCACGGTGCAAGAGCACGTGCCGAAAATCGCGGTTTTGCCATCGCTTTCCGCAGCGCAGGAAGACGTGATCGTGCGGGGCGTGGTGCGTAACGACCTCGAGCTCTCGGGTCTTTTCGAGGTTATCTCGGACAATAAGGCGCCACCCGGCCTCTACGATTTCGAAGATCCGGTCGACATCGAGGCATGGAAGAAGCTCGGGGCCGAGTCGGTGGTCAAAGTGGCTGCGCGACCGCACAAGCCGAGCGGCATCGAAGTGCTCGGCATTGCGTATTTCACGAGCCACGGAAAAGATCCGGTGTACGAAAGCAGGCTCACGGTCGAGAGCAGCGAAGCTCGCGTCACCGCGCACCGGATTACGGACGCGCTACTGGGAGCGCTCACCGGCCGGCCGGGGAGCTTTGCCAGCCATTTCACTTTCGCCGGAGACTGGGTAAAAAACCGTCGCGTTTTCAGTATGGACTCGGACGGCCACGCGCTCCAGCCGATTACGGAAGCTACGCTCACCGCGATTTCGCCTGCCTGGGGGCCGGGGGGCAAGCTATTTTACTCGGCGAGCGTGGACTATTCGCCGTTCCGGCTCACCGTGTATGACGGCCAAAAACACGAGCGCCTGAAGCTGCCCTTTTCGGGCTCGATCTACGGCATCGCCTTCAACCGCGATCAGACGAAGCTTGCTCTCGCCGTCGCCGAAGACGGCGGCCATAGCTCCATCTATGTTGGAAAGCCGGATGGCACGGAGCTCAAGCGCGCTTCGAGCACGGAGCTTTCGACGCATCCGGTTTTCAGCCCTTCAGGCAAGCTCGCCTGGATTGGCGGCAAGGCCGGTCAGCCTCAGCGGCTATGGGTGGATGGTAAGTCGATATCGCCGAGCGGTTTCACCGCGGCGGCGCCCACGTTCTGCGACACGGAAGACGGAATCCGCGTGGTCTACGCGGTGGTGGTCGGCGACAAACAAGATTTGGTGATGAGCACGGAGTCGGGCGGCGGCATTCAACGGCTCTCGCAGAACCAGGGCTCGAACTCCTACCCGGCGTGCAGCCCCGACGGGCGCATGCTCGCGTTTTTCTCCACTCGCGGAAAGAAGAAGGGGATGTACGTAATGTCGTTGATACGATGGACGTCGCGAAAGCTTGCCGATCAATACGGCTATTCGCTGCGTTGGGATGCGCTGCCGCCCGCGAAGCGTCGCTGAACGGCGTGATCAGTGCCTTAGGAGCTGGGCCAAAAAGTGGGTTTCTTTGGCGCCGAGCAAACCGAACTGCACGCCAAACCCGCCGGGTTTGTTCCAACGCGCCACCGCCGGCAATTTCATTGGCTCTCCGCTCGGCGATGTGCACTCGACCACAATCTGTGCGCCGAAAGGCGGCGCTGCTTGCGCCACGATGAACATTCCGCCCAGACTGATGTCACTGGCGACCCCCTCGACCGGGGTGTCCGTCCCCAATTGCCAGCGGACTTCAATTTGCGTGGGAACACGAAGATGAAGGCGTTTCTCCTGCACGTTTTGCCTTAAGACTTACCGCTCGTGACGCAATATGAAAAGGGCCCCACGAATCTAGAGGCTTTGACCGGCAGTTCGCCTCCCGGCGGTCGGAATTCCCGACTGGGTCGCCATCTCCAGGGGTGGCCGATGGTTCCGCTGAGCTTGCTCGCGGCTCTGGGGCCGTTGCTCTTGTGGCTTCCGCGTCCAGTCGAGCCATCCGTCGTGCCTCTCCCCACCGTGGACCTTCGCGAAACAGCGCGAATCGAGCATCTGGAGAGCGCGCGCGCCAGAGCAGCACTCTCCTCCAGGTTGCCGTTCCAGGTGCTCGAAGTGGGGGAAAAGTTCCGACGTTACGGCGCCGCCAGCGCCGCCGATCGCCCGGGAGGAACCGCTTCTGAGCTCGCGGATCTCCGCCGAAGCGCACAGACCGCGCTCCGGATGGGCGGCTCCGAGCCGCTGCTGGCATTGCGCGCGCTCGAGACGCAGATGTTTCTCGACGCGCTGAGCTCTTGGCAAACCACTGGCGCACAGAGCAGGGACCTCGCCGAGCTGGCGGGCCCCTTCATCACCAAGGCCTCTGAAAATGAATGGATTATTGCGCCGAGCAACCTGCTCCTCTCCCAAACCGAGCGCTCCACTTTCTTCCGCATTCGGTGGGGTGAGCTTACGGGGCTCGGGAAGACGAATCCGTTCCAGCCCGCCCTCGTCGAATGGAAGGTCTACTACCGTTTTCTGCTGGAGCACCCGGAGCGTCCCCAGCCTGGGCGCGGGACCATTCGGCTGGAACTCGACTACGCCACCGCGTTGGCTCGTCGCGACCCACAATTTCCCATTGCCCTAACCCGGGGCGTGCTCCTTTATCGACTGGGTGCTTACGCAGCCGCAGGCGACGCCTTTCGGGCACATTTGGCCGAAAATCCGGATGGACGGTGGCGGCTTCGCGCGCGAAACTATTTAGCGGCAGCCCTCGAACGGAGCACCCAAGCAGCAGAGCCCACAGAAAGATGAACGAACCTGGCTGGCTGAGCGCTGCTGCGAGGAGCCTCGAGTTACCGGAGGAGCGACCCCACCACACTCTGACGGCATTTTGCCGGAAGGTTTTGGGAAGCCGAGGCATCGCGCACACCGTGGGAGCCGAGGGCTGCGCGCCCACCTTGCTCGCCGCTTCGCTCTCACACCAGTCCGGGGCGCCGGTTTTTTACATTGCGCCCGACGACGAGAGCGCGCTCAAGGCGTTCGACGATCTCGGCGCGCTGGCCGGGCCCCTGAGAGCGCCGCTCCGCACCATCACCGGTCTGGCAGAGCCAAGCGGCGAAGAGCCGAAGCCGCTTTACCTGGCCGTGACCGAGCAAGTGCCATACGCCGAAGTCCATCCGGATCGGCGTGTGCTCACCGAACGCGCGGCCACCTTGGCCCACCTCGGGACCGGCAGGCCGTGGCGATATTTGGTCACTACCGCCCGCGCCTTGATGCGACGCGTTCCGCCCCCAGCAGCGCTTGCCGGCGCAGCCGTCGAACTAAAAGAAGGCGCACCGCTCGATCTGGAAGAGCTCGCTCGAAAACTGGTTGCCGCCGGATATTTGCGAGTGCCCATAGTCGAAGATCCCGCGACGTTTGCCGTGCGTGGAGGGATCTTCGATGTCTGGCCGCCTCTGGTGGACCTTCCGGTACGCGCAGAGCTCTTGGGAAATGAAATCTTAGAGCTTCGGAATTTTCATCCCGACGACCAACTCGCGCAGGGCAAGCTCGAGAGCGTGTGGCTGCCGCCTGCGCGCGAGGCAGTGCTGAGCTCGCAAACTGTGCAGCGCGCACACTTCGAGATGCGCTCACTCTGTGACTCGGTTAACTTTCCTTCTGCGCGGACGCGTTCGCTCGCAGAAGACCTGGTCTCCGGTCGAATTTTTTTCGGCATGGACGCATACCTGCCCGCGTTTTACGCGCTGGTGCCGCTTTGGGGGTATCTACCCGAAGCCATCCCGTGGGTGTTCGTCGAACCCGCCGACTGCGTCGCTGCGCTGAAACGAGAGCTCGCTGCTGCGCGCACCGCGGCACAGAGCTCCACCATGCCCCACTTTCCTCCCGACGCCCTGTACGCCAGCGAGCCCGAGCTTGCCGACGCCCTGGATCAACGGCGAGTGGCTGCGGTGAGCCGCTCAGGCGTGGCCGGACGTGACGACAGCACACCGCTGTCCGCGCTGGAAAATCCACCCATCGAAGCGGGTACCTTGTTCATCCAAGATCACGCGGACCTTCTGCGCGCGATGAAGGCCGCGCAGCACGCGCGCGGTCGGCGAGGCGCGCTTGGGCCGCTGCTGGAAAGGATAGAGAACTGGCGACAATCGGGGCTTCGCATCCTGTTGAGCGCGCGCACCCGTCAACAGGCTGAGCGGCTCTCCAGCCTGCTTTCCCATCGCGACGTTGCAGTTTCGGAGGGCCCTCCGGAGCCGAAAGCGGAGACCTTGGAGCTCGAGATTTCCACCCTGAGCCGCGGCGCATTGTGTCCGATGGAAGGGCTGGTGTTGCTCACCGAAGAGGAAATTTTCGGCGAGCGCCGCCATCGAGCAGAGCCACGTCGTTCGCCTCGCGCGGTGCTCGAAGATCTGCGCTCGCTTTCGCCTGGTGACTACCTGGTGCACCTGGAACACGGCGTTGGCCGGTACATCGGCCTGGTGCGGAAGCCGGTCGAAGGCGTGAATCTCGATTTTATCGAAATCGAATATGTGGGCGGGGATAAGCTATTTTTGCCGGTCTACCGCCTTGGACGGGTCCACAAATATTCGGGGGGCGAGGGGACTCCCAAGCTGGATCGACTGGGCGGCCAGTCGTTCGCCAAGGCCAAGTCGCGAGCCCTGCGGCGGGTGCAGGAGCTCGCTGACGAGCTTCTTCGTCTGTGCGCGGAGCGCGCCCAATTCAAAAAGAAACCCCTTCCGGAACAGGACGACGAATACCGAACCTTCGAGGCGGGATTCCCCTTCGAGGAGACACGCGATCAAGCTGCCGCAATTGCGGACGTGCTGACGGACTTGGAGCGCGAGACGCTGATGGACCGGTTGGTTTGTGGCGACGTGGGCTTCGGCAAGACGGAAGTCGCGCTCCGCGCCGCCTTTCGGGTTGTCACCGCGGGCCGCCAGGTAGCGCTCCTGTGCCCAACTACACTGCTCGCGCAACAACACTACCTCACCTTTTCCCGACGCTTGGCCGATCACGCGATCGAGGTCCGTCCGCTCAGCCGTTTTCAGAGCAAAGCGGAGCAACAAGACACCGTGCAGGGGCTGAGGAGCGGCGTGGTGGACGTGGTGGTCGGCACGCACCGGTTGCTCTCCAAAGACGTGCATTTCAAAGAGCTCGGGCTGTTAGTGGTGGACGAAGAACAACATTTCGGGGTGGCGCACAAGGAACGCATCAAGCAGCTGTGCACCAGCGTCGACGTCTTAACCCTGAGCGCGACTCCCATTCCACGCACGCTTCAAATGGCGATTGGAGGGCTGCGGAGTCTTTCCATGATCGCGACGCCGCCGGTGGATCGCCGCTCCATCCGCACCATGGTGGCGCGCTTCGACGACGAGCTGGTGCGCCAGGCGATCCAGCGCGAGCTCGACCGCGGCGGCCAGGTTTTCTACGTCTATCCTCGAATCGAGGGTCTGGAAGAGCGCACCGAACTCTTACGCACCTTGCTGCCCCAAGCCCGGATCCAGTTTGCGCACGGCCAGCTGCGCGGGTCGACCCTGGAGCGCACCATGCTAAAATTCGTTTCCGGGGAGGTGGATGTGTTTGTGACCACGGCCATCGTCGAAAGCGGCCTCGACATTCCCCGCGCCAACACCATCCTCATCGACCGAGCCGACGCTTTTGGGACGGCGCAACTGCATCAGCTCCGCGGTCGCGTTGGGCGTTCCAACGAGCGGGCTTATTGTTATCTTTTGGTACCTCCCCCAAACCGCATGACGGAGGAGGCGCGGACTCGAATCCAGACTCTCGAGCGCTACACGCAGC
>DASXTY010000673.1:0-6232 GCA_036505155.1 Polyangiaceae bacterium
AACAGGTCCGCGCGGCGCAACAGCGCGCCGAGCGCGAGCGAGCCGTGAGCGAAGCCGAGCGCAAGCGGGTGCAACAGCTGCTAGACCTGGCCAGTACCGAAACCGTGGTGGTGAGAAACTCCCGCTGGATCGCGCTGGTTCCATTCGGGGTCGGGCAGTTTCAAAACCGCGACCAGGCCTTCGGTTGGTTGTTTCTGATCAGTGAAGCGGCGCTTGCGACCACCGCTGTGACCAGTGTGATAGCTCAGTCTCAGCTCGAATCACAAGTCAAATGCGACGGCGTTTCTGCCTGCCGGTTGGCCCCGGAGGGCAAGCAGGCACTGCGGAACTGGCATACCGCATTCGTCATCTCCAGCTGGGGTTTCATCGGCGTCACGGCTCTCGGCATCCTCCAAGCGCAACTGGCGTTCGAGCCGGAGTTTCGTTCGAGCCAGCATCGAGAGTTGCCGACCGACTTGAAGAGTCCGAAGCCGCGAGCGTCGCTGGTGCTCGCGCCCGCGTTCAGCGCCGACAACCGCGGCTTTCAGCTGGGGCTGACAGGGCTTTTCTGAGGATTGTCCGTGAGCGGACCGAGGAACTTCGGAGCTTCTCCGTTCTGATATCATTGGGAAATGCGCGTCCTTTCGCTCCTGCTTGCGCTGTGCCTGTCCTGCTCGAGCTCTTCGCCGCCGCCGACGCGGAGCTCTCCGCGCGCCGCCGGGTCCGGCGAGGTAGTTCGCTATCGGCTGGAGTTGCGGGGCAATCCCATTGACCCAGGCGAGGCCCTTCGCTGCTATGGCAGATGTCAGGCCGAGACTTCCCCAAAACGCTATCTGGAGTGTCTGGCCAAATGTCCGGGCTTCGAAACCACGCCTGGAGCTTATTGCACCCAAGACGAAGTTCCACCGGTTGCGGTTTGCTTGACCGCGCGACGGATCCCCGCTTCGCGCGAGGTCGACCCCGGGTTGGTAGTGCTGGCGGTGGTCGGAAGCTTCTTGCTGGTGGTTGGCGCGGCTTCACTGTGCGCGTCATCCAGGTCACAGTGTGGGTACGGGTACGCCCAGCCGGTGCAATAGTCAGAGAATACCGAGCTCGGATCCGCGGTCGACGAGTTCCTGAAGCTCAGGCGAGGATGCGCTTTCGCTCCGCGTCGTACGGAGCTCGAAGATGAACCGTGGCGGGATGGCGAGTGCCATTGACGTTGATCTCGTAGTGACCCGCCTGGATAAACGCCGCGTCGACCCCTTCGGAATGGTTCACGTAGCCCATGGCGATCGCGCCGCCGAGTGTGTGCGCATACGACCCGGAAGTGGTGTAGCCCACGGGCTTGCCGTTGCGGTAGATGAGCTCCGCGCCCCACAAGACGGGCTCGGGATCCGAGAGCACGAAAATGCAGAGCCTGCGGGTTAGCCGGCGCGCTCGCTGCTCGAGCAGTGCCTCTCGGCCCAAAAAAGGTTTGCTCCAGTCGATGGCAAAGCTCAAACCCGCTTCCAAGGGCGTATCTTCGGGTGAGAGCTCCGCGCCCCAGGCGCGGTAACCCTTCTCCAGGCGGAGTGAATTGATGGCGTAGTGACCGGCGTCACACAGTCCCAAGTCCCCTCCGGCGTCGACCAGCCGGTCGTAAACCAACAAGAGCTGCTCCATGGGTACGTGGAGCTCCCAACCGAGCTCGCCCACGTAGGTCAAGCGCAGGGCGTAAGCCGTTCCGCCGCCGATGCTCATGGATTGTGCAGCGCCGAACGGAAACCCGTGATTCGAAAGATCGGAATCGGTCAGCCGAGTCAGCAACTCGCGCGACTTTGGTCCCATGACGCCGAGCACGCCGAAACTGGAAGTGACATCTACCAGCGCAACCTGTTCTTCGGGCAGAATGTGTCGAGAGATCCAGTCGAAGTCACGAACCGCCTGTCCGGTGCTGGTGATCAGATAAAACTCGTCGCGCCCGATTCGACAAAGCGTGAGGTCGCTCTCGAACCCACCTTGGTTATTGAATAAACCGGTGTACACGGTTTTTCCCGGAGCCACATCCACGTTGTTGCCACAAAGCCGCTGGAGCACGGGGAGCGCGTCGCGTCCCTTGAGCGTGAATTTCGCGAAGCCGCTCTGGTCGAAAACTGCCACCGCCTCGCGTGCGGCGCGATGCTCCGCCGCGTGATTGAAAAACCAGTTCTGCCGCCCGAAACTGTATTGGACTTCGGGCTTTTCCGCGAATGCGCCGTCGCGCTCCCGATCGGGTGGATGGTCGCCCGAGCGAGGTAGATTCGGCCTGGCGAACCAATTGGGCCGCTCCCAGCCATTTTTGACGCCGAAAAACGCGCCGCGCCGCGCCAGCCGTTCATGCAGCGGCGTTCTTCGCAGCCCCCGCCCGGTTTCCATTTCCCGATTCGGCCACGCCAATTGATAGTGTAATCCGAGCACTTCGGTGACCCGGTCGCGGAGGAAGGCGAGGTTATTCGACCACGGCGCAAAACGACGGATGTCGACCGCCCAGAGGTCGATGGTCGGTTGACCGTCCATCATCCATTCTGCAAGGTACTTTCCCGCTCCCCCCGCGCTGGCGATGCCAACCGAGTTGAAGCCGGCGGCCACGAACAGGCGCTCCACCCCGGGAGCTTCGCCCAGGATGAAATTGTTGTCCGGTGTGAAGCTTTCGGGACCGTTGACGAACCGGGCAAATCGGGCGGTTTCCAGGGCCGGTATGCGGTGCTTTCCGTTGGCTAAAGGCTCGGCGAATTTCTCCCAGTCAGGGTCCAGAAGTCGAAAGGAAAAGTCCTCGGGTATGCGGTTTACCATCCAAGCCTTGGACTGTGCTTGGAAAGCTCCTAGCAAGACCGCGTTTCCTTCACCGCGAAAATATATGCACAGGTCCGGGTCGCGCCCCACCGGTAACTCGTCGAACGCGCCGTCGATCGGCTGGGTCACCACGTAGTGATGCTCGACCGGATACAGCGGAATGGTCACCCCGCACCTAAGGCCGAGCTCGCGCGTCCACATGCCGCCGGTCAGCACCACGTACTCCGCGCGCACTTGTACCGGCGTCCCCGGTGACGTTTCAGCGGTTCTTGCCGAGCTTTCTCGAACTTCTGCGCGCACGCCGACGGCTCGTCCGTTTTCACAGACCACTTCGAGCACCCGCGCGTTCTCAATCAGCTTGGCGCCTCGGCTTTGGGCCGCTTTGGCCAGCGCCACTGCGACTTCTTTGGGCACCACTTTGCCGTCCTGGGGTAACCAGGCCGCGCCGAGCACGTCGTCGACTCGAAGCAGCGGCCATTTTTCGAGCGCGGATTTAGCGCTGATGATCTCGACGTCGACCCCAAACCACTCCGCCATTTGAGCTGTGCGCTGGAGTTGCTGCATGCGTTCGCGCGAGCGCCCCACGATGAGACTGCCCACTTGTTTCCAACCCACAGGATGTCCGGTTTCCTGCTCCAGCGAAGCGTAAAGCTCCACGCTGTATTTGTTGATCTTGGTCATCGAGTTGGTGGTGCGAAGGCGCCCTACCAGCCCCGCCGCGTGCCAGGTGGTGCCGCCTGCGAGCTGGTCCTGTTCCAGGATCACAACATCGCTCCAGCCAAGCTTGGTCAGGTGGTACGCGACACTCGAGCCCACGATCCCACCACCGACAATAACAACCTTGGCTTCGGAGGGCAGGGGGGTCACGCTTCTCGCCGCCAGCTTTTCAGAAACTCCAGCTCCTCGGGAGTCGAGGTCCGTCCCAGCAGCTGGTTTCGATGAGGGAAACGGCCGAACCGGGAGATCACCTCCATGTACTTGGCGCTCTGCTCGATTTGCCCGTTGCACACCGCTTGGTACAGAGGGGGGGCGCCGGAGGCGAGCGAAACCGCAATTCCCGACAGGCGCTTTTGCAGAGTTAGATCCTCCGCGTGTAATAACGGCATGGATAAGAACAGTCGCTCCATCACGTCGAGCTCGCGGTCGATGCCTTGGTCAAAAGCTTCCAGGGAGAGCTTTTGCGCACGCGCGTCACCGTCGTAGCAATGGGGGTGGTCGCGAAAAATGTTCCGCGCCATTTGATCCAGGAGGATGACCAGCGCGAGGCGCCCTCGCGGGGTTTCCGCCCAGACCTCGAGCTCGCCCCGGATTGCTGCTTCCACGGTGTCTCTAAACCGCTGGGTCACCTCTCGATCGAATTCGGGGCCTCCGCGAAACCAGCGTAGAATCTTGGCTTTCAGGTCCGCTTCGTCGGCGGGCGGCTCGCCAAACCAGAAAGCTAGAACCTCTTCCATGACGCTACCCGGCGGCGCGAGCCGTGACGATCCAGGTGGAAGAAGGCGCGAACACTCCATCGGACCGCCTGTATTCGGCGAGCATGCCGCCGAGAGCCGCTTCCACCTCCGGCCGCCGCCGTTCGGCCTCCGCCCCCGCCAATCGCAGGATTTCGCCCGCCGGTCCCAGGGCCATGGCGAACGCCACCGCCTCTTCTATATCGCGGCCAATGCAAATCTCCGCATCCAGTCGCTCCAGCGAGATCTCCTGGTAACCGGCGCTCAGAAGCTGGCTCGTGACCAGGTCCGCGCTGGCCATCGAAAACGGACCGGGACCGCAAGTGGGCTCGTCCGAGTCCTCTGGGTGCTTCACCATCTGCTCCACCAGTAGCTCGGCCCGGTGGAGCCACTGATTATCCTCTTTTCTCCGCCACACCACCATGCACAGCTCTGCGCCCGGTCGCATCGCCCGCCGCAGATTGCGAAACGCCGCCACCGGGCTGGCGAAAAACATCACGCCGAACCGTGAAAACGCGTAGTCGAACTGCTCATCGAACTGGGCGGTCTGAACATCGCCGATCTCGAAACGCACCTTGCTGAGGCCCGCCCGGCTCGCCTCCAGGCGCGCTTCCTCGATGAATCGATCCGCAGGATCGACTCCCATTGCGATGCCGGAAGGTCCAACCAGCCGCGCCAAGGTGAGCGTCGTGTCGCCGAAGCCGCAGCCGATGTCGAGCGCGCGAGCGCCTTGCTTTGGAGGGTGCTTGCTGAGCGCCGCGTCTCCGTGAATTGCGAGCCCAGCCGTAACTACCGTACGAAACCGGACGAACTTGTCGAAGAGCACGGTGTTCCAAGCCAAAATGGCTTCTTGGTTGGCTTGCGCGAAAGCTTCCATCGGGGGCGAGGGTATCTCGCTTTTGCACGGTTTGGAAACCGTCGACGCCCCCGCATTTCCCCGAGCGTGGTCAGGAGGCCGCCCCCGGCGTTACACTGACGGCGCGGACCCCTGCCGTGAGCGAAGAGAAATCAATACCGGTTGGGCGCCTTGGGCGCTTGGCGCGCATGGCACGAGTCGGAACACGAACCGGCGCGACCATGCTGCTTTCTCGCAGTGCAGATGGAGCTGCGGCCCAGGCTGCTGCGGTCTTGGGGACTCTGCGTGGACTCGCCGCAAAGGTTGGCCAGACCGCAAGCTACGTGGATGGCTTGATCCCGGAGCCGTACCGCGAAGCATACGAAAGCGCGCTCAGCACGCTCCGCGCACAAGCGCCGACCTCGTCGCCTTCGGCAATTCGCGCGGTGGTGGAAGCGGAGCTCGGTGGGCCAATCGATCGGTTGTTTGTCGAGTGGCAGGATACCCCGATTGCCAGTGCGTCCATTGGGCAGGTGCACCGTGCCCGTTTGCACGATGGGCGGGAGGTGGCGGTAAAGGTCCAACACCCGGGTATCGACCGCGCAATCGAAGCGGATCTCAACAACGCGGATGTGGTCCGCGGCTTGTTCAGCACCTTGGGTCCAAAAGGTCTCAATAGCAAAAAAGTCTTTTCCGAAGTCGCCGCCCGTTTTCGCGAAGAGCTCGACTATCAGCAGGAAGCGAGACACCAAAAATTCTTTGCGACCCTGCACGCCGGCGATGCAAAGATTCATATCCCCACAGTGGTCGACTCGCACACCAGCCGGCGCGTTTTGACCACTGAGCTCTGTAGCGGGGCGTTGCTGGATCAGGCCGCCCGCGCCACCGAGGCAATGCGACGCTCTTACGCAGAAGTCCTGTGGCGCTTCGTGTTCAAAGGGATCCTGGTCGGGGGCCAGTTCAACGCGGATCCCCATCCGGGCAACTATCTATTTCGGCCCGATGGGAGCGTGACCTTCCTCGACTTCGGTTGCGTGCAGCCGCTCACCGACAAGCAGGTTCATCAAGCGCGCTGCATTCACAAGGCAGCGCTGGAACGGGATGAAGTCGCTTTCGCCCGGCACTGCGCCGCCCTCTTGGAGACTCGCGGCGGAAATTACGAGCGTCTGGTGCT
>DASXTY010000674.1:0-9863 GCA_036505155.1 Polyangiaceae bacterium
ACGTGGTGGTCCCCATGTTGAAGATGTGGAACAAAAGCTCGACCTGAAATACGTCCTCGCGCGGCTCGATGTACAGGAACCCGCGCATCGCCACCAGCGTCTCGTCCACATTACGGGTGAATGGGTAAACGGAAATCTTGACTCGCTGGCCGGTATCGCCCCGCAAATTGAAGGGAGATGCAGCGTATTTTGCGGGGCCGCTCGTCACGCTGACGCGGTAACTGTAGCGAGTCCCGGTGGACAAGCCGTCGAAGCGCACTCGACCGGTGGAATCGGTGGACTTGAACATCTCGGAGTGAGACTCACCCTCGGCGATGCTCTGAGACATCACGCCCAAACGCACAGGATAGTTCGTAAGAGGCTGGGTCTTTTCGTTGGCGAGCTCCACGCCGATGCTGTTGGGCGGGAGGTCGGGGGCAGGGTCGACCCGAGCGACCTCGGCGGGCATCGGATGGGGAGCGGGCGTCGTAGCGGTTGCCGAAGCCGACGGTGGGTGCGGCGCGCTCGGTGCTGATGCAGCGCCAGCAGGCGTCGCGGCGGCGGAAAGCCGACTCAAGAAAAAGAGTGCCCCGGCAAAAGCCCGACCAGCGTGATTCAAGCCACCTCCCCGCTCACGCCACATTGCGGGCAAGTGATGAGGCTCTGCTCATAAACCGCCGGGCAGGCACCGCACAGCCGCTGGCCATCGCTTGCGAGCTTGTGTCCGCAGCGCTTGCAAAACAAGCTGTCGAGGTCATTGCGCGCGCTGCAGTCCGCGCAGGGCCGGGTTGGAACCTTGGCTTTCTCCGATTTCTTTTCAACCCGGCTCGTGTCGGCCCGACGGGTATCGGCGCCCCCTTCGTGGCGCGCGCGGCCCTTAGCGCGCGGTCGGCGGCTGTGACTTTCGCCCCGTTGCAAAACCAGTTGTTGGGCCCGCTCGAGCGCTACGGTCCGCTCGTCATCCAGAACTTTGATGAGCTGCTTGGCTTGTGCCCGATAGCGAGCCGAGAGCTCCGAATAATCCTGCTGGCTGATCTTTCCGACGCTGCGTTCGTATTCGAGGTCGTTCAACGCCCGTAAAAGGGCCTGTTTGTGCTCTTCCTCCGCGCTCGGCGGCGCCAGCGTGAGCGCGTCTTCGAGATTCAGCGGGGAGGTACCGCTCAGTTTCTCCAGGCTACCCCACAAAAGCCAAATCACCAGGATTAAAACCCCCGCTGCAGCCGAGAGCAATCCGAGCTCGAACCCTCCGAGAAGCGCGGCAGCTAACACGCCGAGCAAGCCACACACCGCCAGCAGCGGACGCGCTTCGGGCCGCTTCAGCCAATCCAGGAGCTTTTCCCACTCCGCCGGAGACTTCGGCGCGCGCTCGTTTTCATTACTCATCCCGCGCATCTGGATGACCCGGCGTTCCGCGCGCGCGCGAGCGGCCACCAGCAAAGCCGGCGCCAAGCGCGAGCCCGCCGAAAGCAATTCCGGCCAACGCGCCAGCCGAACCGCGCTCGGCGGAAATGTCCGAAACCAGGCCCGGAACGGCGCGCTGGGTTTTGGACGCCATCGCCGCCGCCGGGCTCATTGCAATAACGAGCGCGAAGCCGCTCGCCGCCGTGGCAGCCACTGCCGCGCGCACGAAGGACCAGACGCGGAGCTCGCCCGGAACGGCATCCGGCCAAAACGACACGCTGACGCCGGAGATCAGAATCAGGAGGCCCACCCAGATCCAGCAAACCAGCGTGTTCACGTGGAATTGAAAGGTGGCCCGCTTGCTCGAGGGATCCACCATGCCGACCACGGTGTAGAGGTCGGCACGCAAGCTGTGGAGCATGGCGACCTCGGTGGTTGGGCTGTCGGGCTGCCGATTGTAAATGAACTTCGCCGGGCTCACCCGGCCCAAGCCCTGGCCGCCGCTCGTGACATCCAGGTCCGCAAACACCATGCGCTTGTTGATGTCGGCCTGCTGCTCCGGGCTGCAGGCGGGATTGCCCGGGCACATGCGCGAGCCGCGGTACGTGAGCACGTAGCGATCAATGCGATGGCTTTGCCCGGGACTCATGCTCACCTCGCGATTGATGGACCAGGCCGTACCGACAAAACCGATGAACATCGAGATGATGCCGAGGTGCACGATGTAGCCGCCATAACGCCGGCGGTTTTTTTGCACCAGCTGGAACAGGCTGGCTGCGAAGCCTTCCGACTCGCCGCGCCGCTCCGCAGCCGCCCGCCGCGCGGCTGCGCCGCGCACGAACTCTTGAGCAATCACCGCCAAGTTGAAGGCGGCCAACATGATGGTCACGAGCGGCGCAGCAGAGCCGATTTTCTGGAGCACGAGCCCGGTGAGGCCCGGATAAAAGGCGTCGTTCTTGACCCAAGGGGGAAAGCCCAGCAGCGATCCAAAAGCGATGTGGAGCACGCCCACGAGCCCCATGGCGATGAGCGGCGCGGCGCAGGCTCGCTGGAGCGAGACCGCGCTGCTTTTACGCCACCCAAAGAGCGGGGCGAGACCCATCAACGCGAAAATCAGAAGCCCCATAGGCGCCATCCAACGGTTGAAAAACGGCGGGCCCACGGTCACCGTTTCGTTCCACAGCCATTCGCTGATCTTTGGAAACAGGGTGGCGACGGCGATGAACGTCAGAGCCCCGAGCAAGGCCCAGTTATTGACCACGAACATGGCTTCGCGGCTGGCCAGCGACTCGATCCGCGCCTTTGCCCGAAGCCGCGGCCAGCGCCACACCAAGAGCCCCGCAGAGCCGGCCACAATGAACCCCATGAACCAAACGAAGAAAATCCCGATATTGCTTTGCGCAAAAGCGTGAACGCTGGTGATGAGGCCAGCGCGGGTGAGAAATGTCCCGTAGATGGTGAGGAAGAAAGTCAGACAAATCAGGAAAATGTTCCAGACCCGGAGCATGTTGCGGCGCTCCTGGATCATGGTGGAATGCAGATAGGCGGCGGCGCCGAACCAGGGAAGGCAGGCCGCATTCTCCACCGGGTCCCAGGCCCAAAAGCCGCCCCACCCGAGCTCCTCGTAAGCCCACATCATCCCGAGCACATTGCCTATCGACAAAAATAGGAAGGCGAACAACATCCACTTTCGAACCGCCAAAATCCACTCGTTATCCAGGCGTCCGCTCACCAGGGCGGCCACCGCAAAGGCAAACGGAATCGTGCAACCGACGAAGCCGGTGTAGAGCGATGGCGGGTGGATGATCATCCAATAACTCTGGAGTAGAGGGTTCAACCCGTCGCCGTCGACGCGGCTTCCCGCGATGCTGGTCGCGAACGGGTTCGCCGCGAAGATCATGAGGATGCTGAAGAAACCCACCACCACCATCAGCGTGGCAATGATGTAGGGCTGGAGCTGCTGGTAGCGACCCTTGAGCCATCGCACACAAGCGGCAACATAAAAGCTCAAAAGCAGCGACCACCAGAGTAGCGACCCATCTTGACCGCCCCAGAGCGCAGTGAGCAGGTAGCCCGTCGACATCGAACGGTCGCTGTACCGAGACACGTAACGAATCCGGAAATCGTGGGTGACGAACGCGTATGCGAGCAGCAATACCGCAAGCCCGATCAGCGCCGAGGTTGCATACGCGCCGAGCCGCGCAGCCGGGAGGAGACGCGCCCGAGCGCGCCCAGCCCCGATGGACACGGCAAACGTATACGCCGCGCACACCAGGATCGCGTACAGGATTACGGTGCCGAACTCAGGGAGTGACTGCCACATGCCGGGGTTTGGGGAGTTTCCCCCATCATAAGCGATTTACCGCGCGAAGCTTACCAGAGCGCGCTCTCGAGTCGAGCAACCGCCGAAGGTCCCTTGTGGCGGGGCCCCGGTGAATGCCCGCGGCCGCCACCGTTTCGGCCGCAGCGCCCGCAGGGTGAGCTATCTACTGCGGGAGCGTGATCACCACGTCGCAGGGGAAAGTCGCGAAGAGAGAGTGGGTGCCCGCACTTTGAACAGTTTGGCAGGCAGTTCCCACGAGCTCGATATTCTTCCCGTCGATGACCTTCCAGCCATTGGTGGCGTCGAAGGGCACGGACCGCCCGTCCAGGGTGACGTAACCCAGGCTGGCAAGCTCTGGCTTAATCTCCCCGTTCAAAGTACGGAGGCCACCGACATGTCTCTCGACACAGAATTTTACTTTGCTCGACCGGGTTTCGTCAAGGCAGCTCGACTCGGTCGAAGCCAGGGCCTCAAGTCGTGGTCACGGTCGTGCCCACGTTTTCGCCCAGGCACACGCGCCGGATGTAACCCCGTTCCATTTTGAAAACGCGGATCAACATGCCGTTTTCTCGGCACAGGGCCACTGCCGTGGAATCCATTACCCCGAAGTGCGCGCTCAAGAACTGATCGTAGGTGACACGCTGAAGCATGGTGGCCCCCGCATCGCGCTCCGGGTCTCGATCGTAGATGCCTTCGACTTTGGTGGCTTTGAAGAGGCCATCGGCGCGGATTTCCATGGCTCTGAGCGCGGCGGCGGTGTCGGTGGAAAAGTAGGGGTTTCCGGTGCCCGCCGCGAAAATGACGATGTAGCCGCGCTCGAGGTGCCGAATCGCGCGTCGGCGAATGTAGGGCTCGGCGACCTGACGGATCTCGATGGCGGTCATCACTCGCGTAGGGACTCCCGTGCTCTCGAGCGCGTCCTGAAGCGCCAGCGAATTGATGACGGTTGCCAGCATCCCCATGTAGTCGCTCTGGGCGCGGTCCATCCCCTCGCTGGCTCCCTTGAGCCCTCGAAAGATGTTGCCGCCTCCCACCACGATACCGATCTGGACTCCGGTGGCGTGGACGTCTTTTAGCTCGCTCGCTGTTGCTTTGAGCGTTGTAGTATCGATGCCCTCCCCTTTGGGCCCGCCGGAAAGCGCTTCGCCGCTGAGCTTGAGAACGATGCGCCGGTAGCGGAGCGTGGGTTCGGCTGTGGTGTCCACGACCTAGGAGTACTCTTCAGCCACCGAGCTGGCAACGCCGGCAAGCCGCACCGTAGACCGCGCGCAGCCGATAGGGCTTGACGAGAGACCCGGCATCTTCAGCCTGGGGCGGCCGGCAGGCCGGCCAGGGGCGCGTCCGAGTCGCTCACCGGTGAAGATGCGGGTTAGCATCTGAGCATGCCACAGGCCGCGAACCACGTGGATGTGAAAGCCGCGGGCGCGACCGGCAACGGCAAAGCGTTCGACACCAAGGCGATTCAAGCTGCGATCGATGCTTGCGCGAAACAGGGTGGCGGAACCATCGCGTTCCGTCCCGGCGTGTACTTGTGCGCTCCGCTCCGCTTAGCCAGCAATATCACCTTGAATCTCCAGGCCGGTGCGGTGCTGCTCGGAAGTCCGGACATAGAAGATCGAGTGCTCGACGGCTGGCCGGCCGGCATGTTCTACGCCAAGCGCGCGCGAAACGTGACCATTACCGGGCGCGGCACCATCGACGGGAACTACCGACATTTCTTCCACATGAAACGGGTCATCCCAGCCACTTATTATCGGGACTTCGATCCCAAGCGGGTCCGGGGCGGAAAAGGGTTTGCGGGTAGGAGTGTGGACGGTCCGGTGGAGCCCAAAAAGCGCCCCGGAAACATGTTGGTTTTTTCCGAATGCGAAAACGTTCTGGTCGAGGGGGTGACCATCACCGGTTCGACCATGTGGACGGTGCACGTCGCAGACAGTCGCGGCGTCACGTTTCGCGACCTCGACCTGACGAGCGACCAGAAGTGTTACAATAACGATGGGATTCACTTGACCGATTGCAAAAATGTTGTGATTTCCGGCTGCCGGATCACAACCGGGGACGACTGCATTGCCATGTCGGGCCAGAAGGGTCAGGCGAAGCATCGGCTGGAAGCCGGCTCAGAGCCGGAAATCGCGCTCGGGTTTTCTGGATTGCGGGGCGCCAGCGAAAACGTGGTGGTTTCGGACTGCGTGCTTTCCAGCAAATCCTCCGCGGTCCGCATCTGGAGCTTACAGACCCCGGTTCGCCACGTGCGGCTTTCGAACCTCATCGTGCGGAACACGAACCGGGGAATTGGGATATTCCTTCGGAGCGAGGAGAGTATCTCGGACGTCACCATTTCGGGTGTGGAGCTCGAAACCCGCTACCACACGGGAGCCTGGTGGGGCTGGGCGGAGCCACTGCACATTTCAGCCATGCCGCTCCCAGGAAAGCGCCTGGAGCGAGGGAGGATAGAGCGGATACGGGTTTTCGACCTGTCCGCCACCGCCGAAAACGGCATGGTTTTCTTTTCGCACCTTCCCGGCGTGATCCGGGACATCTCGATGGAAAACATCAGGCTTCTTATCAAGACGGGAAAACACAGCGCGCTCAAGGCGGGCCACTTGGACCTTCGTAACACTCTAGTGGAGCTCGGCATTACCCAGCGGATGGGCACCGGCCTCACCGCGGTGAACGTGGATTCATTGAGCGCGCGGAACGTGCACATCCAATACGATAAACCCTTTCCCCCGCACATGGCTCCGGGTCCTCAGCTCGACGGCGTCCGGGACCTGTCGATTTCGGATTTCCGGGAACGCTATCTCTGACAGAGTCTACCCATGCCGGCATCCAAACCGCGTTACGAGCTGTATTATTGGCCCTCCATTCAAGGGCGGGGCGAGTTGGTGCGGCTGATTTTCGAAGCCGCTGGCGAGCCCTACGTCGATGTCGCCCGCTTGCGCTCGTCGGGTGCCGGCGTTCCGGCCCTGATGAAGGTCCTGCGCGAGTCGCGAGCCAAGCTCCCGTTTGCCCCCCCGATTCTGAAGGTCGGCGACCTCACCTTGTCGCAGACGGGGACGATTTGTCGCTTTCTCGCTGAGCGCTTCGGGCTCGTGCCCAAAGACGAGAAGCTTCGCCTGCGTGCCGACGCTCTAAACCTGACCATTTTAGACCTTTTGACAGAAGCGCACGACGTGCACCACCCGCTGAGCGTGGCCCTTTATTACGAAGACCAAAAGGCCGAGGCACGTCGCGCTTCGAGTGAGTTCACACGCCACCGCATCCCCAAGTTCCTTGACTATTTCGAGCGGGTACTCAAACAAAACGCCGCGGCAAAGAAAAAATATCTCATCGGCGAGAAGCTCAGCTATGTGGACCTCTCGATGTTCCAACTGCTGTCGGGCTTGACGTACGCATTCCCCAACGCCATGCGCCGCATCAACCGTGCTATCCCGGAGCTCTGCTCACTTCGCGATCGTGTCGCAAAGCAACCCAACATTTTGCGCTACCTGAATTCCCCGCGCCGCATTCCCTTCAACCAGGAGGGAATCTTTCGGTATTATCCGGAGCTCGACGAAGGCGGGCAAGAGAAATAGGGACAGACAACCGGTGGTCGCTCTTGCAAACGCAAACCAGACGACGCTCCGACTCACCGCGAGTTCTCTGTCCTTTGTTCCTAGTTCCTAGTTCCGTTCGACGTTCATCCCACCTTATCAAGTGGCCACGTATTGCCTGTTCACCTAGCCAGCTGGCAAGGCCCGTAGTATGGCCCCGTGGTCATGCCTCCGGTGCGAGCTCTGGCTGTGGACGGCGGCGTTTCGCGGGCGGTGGCACTCTGTCTCGCGGCGGTCCTGGCTTGGAGCTGTCACCGCGACAAGAAGCAAGCGGCGCCGGCTGGCGCGGCCTCGTCGCAACCGGGACGGCTGACGCCGGAGCTCGCCCAGAAGGTTCTGGCAAGAGTGGGCGATACCAACATCACGCTCGGCGATTACGCCGCGACGCTCGAGCGCATGGGCAGGTTCGAACGGCTGCGCTACCAATCACCGGAGCGCCGCAGGTTGCTGCTCGACGAAATCATCGAGGTGGAGCTCTTGGCTCAAGAGGCGCGCCGCCGTGGGCTTGACCAACGTCCGGAATATCAAGAACTGGTCCGGCAAATGCTGCGAGACGAGCTCTTGGAACGGGTCCGCGCGGAGCTACCGGTGCCGAACCAAATTCCGGAGTCGGAAGTGCGGGCTTATTACGATGCGCACCGCGCGGAGTTTCGCGAACCGGAGCGAAGGCGGGTGTCTCACATCCTGATGAAGGACCGAGCCGGAGCTGGCGCTGTGTTGGAGAAGGCTCGGCGCGCAACACCGACGGAGTGGGGGCGGCTGGTGCAGGCGCACTCGCTCGACAAGGAGCCGCCTGCCTCGCCCACCGCGCCGCTCGAGCTCGCCGGTGATCTGGGCATCGTGTCATTAGTAGGGGCGGGGGAGGCGGGCGAAAATCCGCGCGTGCCGGTGCCGGTTCAGCGCGCGGTTTTCAAGCTGGAACGGCTGGGCGATGTGTACCCGGAACTGGTCGAAGTGGACGGCAAGTTTCACATCCTGCGCCTCACCGGGAAGACGGAAGCGCGTGACAGGACCTTTGCCGAAGCGGAACGCAGCATCCGCGTGGCAGCGGCTCAGGCGCGCATTCGCGAGCGCGAACAAAAGCTCGAGGCCGAGCTCAGACAGCGCTTTTCTGTGACCATCGATGAAAATGCGTTGAAGAAAGTGACGGTTCTAGCACCCTCGAGAAGCCAGCCATGAACGCAGAAATACCTTCTGGCGATCGCCCGTCCGCGGTAACGTCCCCGAGCACGTTCCGGCTCCCGATAAATCGGGATCCCGACGATTGGCGCTGGCAACTGCAACACGCAGTGCGATCGCCCGAGGAGCTCGCGCGGGCCCTGGAGCTTACTCCGGAAGAGCTCGAGGGCGCCCGCAATGCTGCGCGCGCGGGCCTGCCCCTCCGCATCACGCCGTATTATTTATCGCTTTGCGAGGTTTCGGATCCGACCTGTCCCATCCGCCGGCAGGTGGTCCCGACGTGCTCCGAGGCGTGCGCGAGCCCGGGCGATCTCACCGATCCGCTCGGAGAAGAGCAACACCAGCCGATACCCGACCTCATTCGCCGTTATCCGGATCGCGCGTTGCTCTTGGTGACCGATCGGTGTGCGGTGTATTGTCGCTTCTGCACACGGAGCAGGATGGTGGGAAATGGCGGTGGCGCCCGTTCGCTCGACCGATTACAGCCTGCGCTCGAATACCTG
Organism: Polyangiaceae bacterium; assembly: GCA_036505155.1. Lineage (GTDB taxonomy): Bacteria > Myxococcota_A > Polyangia > Polyangiales > Polyangiaceae > DASXTY01. The sequence goes on from DASXTY010000674.1 coordinate 8,979, forward strand.
CGCCAGCACCCGGAAATTCGCGATGTCATCTTGAGCGGCGGCGACCTGCTCACCTTGCCCACCCCGCGCGTTTGCGCGCTGGTTCAGGCGGTGCGGAGCATCCAAAGCGTTGAGACCATCCGGCTGGCGACCCGAGTGCCCGTGGTGCTGCCCCAGCGCATCACTGACGAGCTGGTGACCGCTTTGCGCGCTCACCACCCGCTTTGGGTGATGACGCATTTCAACCACCCAAAGGAGCTCACTCCCCTTTCGCGCGCCGCTTGCAGGCGGCTTGTCGATGCGGGCTTTCCGGTGATGAATCAAACCGTACTGCTGCGCGGCATCAATGACCATGCGGAAGTGCTAAGCACTCTGTTTCGCGGTCTGGTCCGCGAGCGGGTGCGGCCTTATTACCTCCTACAAGCAGACCCGGTAGCCGGCACCGGTCATTTGCGCACGCCGATCCGCGCGGGAGTCGAGATCATGCGGAGCTTACAGGGCCGACTGAGCGGCATCGCGCTTCCCAAGCTCATCGTGGATACTCCGGGTGGATTCGGCAAAGTGCCCTTGTATCCGAACTACCTTGTTTCTCAGGGAAATGGCGTCACTCGATTGCTCACTCCGCGCGGTAACCTCGTAGATTACCTGGACCCTCCATGAAAGGAACCCGATGACGGCGCCCGAGAAAACCCCCATGTTGGAGCTCGAGGCTCGCAATCGCGCCGCGCTCGAAGCAGGGGGCGAGGAGCGCATCGAAAAGCAGCACGCGGCGGGAAAACTCACCGCGCGAGAGCGCCTGGAGCTACTGCTCGACCCGGGGAGCTTCGTCGAAATCGACCGGTTCGTGACGCATCGCTGCACCGACTTCGAAATGGGCGAAAAGAAAGTGCCGGGAGACGGCGTGGT
>DASXTY010000675.1:0-7189 GCA_036505155.1 Polyangiaceae bacterium
GGTCCTTTGGGCGGGGCAGGCAAAACGCCCCCGGCTGGTGGTGCGCGGCAAAGCCGTGCTAAACTAAAATGAGCTTTTGACTCCGGGGTTCACCTCGGGTCGCGCGCTCTTGGTGATGAAGCTTCTGTGGTTCTTGGTGCCGCTCGTGTGCACAGGATTTGTGCTTGCGCCGAGCTGCGCATCCAACAGCGGTTCCAGCATCCGAGCCGTGCGCGATGGCAGCCCTACCGACGCGCCACGCGACCAATTCTACAGTACTAACGACGTTTCGATGGGCGATGCCCTCGTCCAGCCGATTCTGGATCCGCTGTGCGGCCAGCCCGCCTTGTGCAATCCGGACGATCCGACGGCGTGCGCGAATTTTTTTACTGGCGTTCCCGCTGAAACCGGCGGTCTTGGCGGAGCCAGCGCGGGCAGCACACTGGGCTCGGGAGCCGGCGCCACCAAGCTCACAGTCAGCGGCAGTGGGGGCACCGGGACGCTGGCTGCGGCGGGGGCTGGCGGAAGCGGGGGGGGCAGCATCATAGCTTCCGGTGGTGCGGCCGGCGCTCTGGGCGCGTCGGGCGCGGCGGGCGCCACAGGTGCGGCAGGCGCTGCTGGAGCGGCGGGGAGCACCGCGGCTCCCGATTCGGGCGCCGAGGGCGGCCCGGTTGACGCCAGCGCGGACTTCGTCGTCCCTCCTTTGGACAGCGGCCTGATCGACGCCTCAGGAGCGCGGTTTGCTTGCCGTGTGTCGCCCGGTGCGACCGGACCGGTGGCCAGTTGTTCGGCCTCCGGCGCGGGTCAACCAAACGACCCCTGCATAACTTCAGCCGATTGTCAGCCCGGTCTCGCCTGCGCGGTGGGAGACCAGGGCGTGGCGCGTTGCCTCCCATTTTGCTGCCGGGGCACTGAAATTTCCTGCGGCCCCGGCACCTACTGCGCCACCCAACCGCTCAGCGGGAGCGACGGCGGGACGACCATCATGGTTCCTGTCTGCGTGAAGGCAGATAATTGCAGCCTCACACCGTGTTCCGGCACGACGACTTGCTCCTGTCTCGATGGAACCGCCTGTAGTGTCGTGCGCGCCGATGGCACCACCAGCTGCACCATCCCGGGCACTCAGCTCGCTGGTGAAAGCTGCGCCTGCGCGCCGGGGGAGAGCTGCGCCTGCGCGCCCGGCACCATCTGTTCCCAGGCAACCTCTACCTGTTTGAAGCTCTGCATGGTGAGCTCCTCCACGAACACCACCGAGTGCGGCCCCACCGGCCGCTGCCAGTCGGCCGCCAACCTCCCCATGGGTTGGGGAGTGTGCGTCACCTCGAATTGACCGAGCCCACAGCCGACCAACCATCCAGAAGTGACCGTCCACCAGCAGAAGTGACTGTTTATCAGCGAACGCTTCAAGTGCGAAGCGCGGGCCGCGGCTTCGTCAATTTCACTCCAATGGTGCGCGCTGTCGTAACCGAAAGCGGAATTCAGAGGGGCGTCTGCTGCGTCTTCGTTCAGCACACCTCCGCAAGCCTCGTCATCCAAGAAAACGCGGACCCGGCCGTGCTCCGTGACCTCGAGCGCTGGATGGGCGAGCTCGCGCCCGATTCGCGGCGTTGGGAGCACGACGCCGAAGGTCCCGACGACATGCCCGCACATGCCCGCTCCGTGCTCACGCGCTCTTCCGAGGCAATACCCGTCATCGACGGTGAGCTGGCACTCGGCACCTGGCAAGCGCTCTACCTCTGGGAACACCGCGCGCGGGGCCACACCCGTCAGGTGGTCGTCAGCGTCTTTTGCTGACACCATCGATCACTACTGTCGCATGAAAAAGCGTATAAGCGCGCGTGTGGCCGATGGGCTTATAGGAAACGCGTAAGCTTGGTGAGGACTGTAACAGGTGGGCGTAGCTCCAGCGCGTGCGGCTATCCAGCAGCAGATACGGGGCGTTCGGCCCAGCACAGCTGGTGAGGGAATACACGGATCTGTTGGAAAACCATCCTTTGTGCCCAGAATTATAGAAGAGACCAGGATTTTGATCAGAGGACACGAATCGGGCGCCGGGGGGTAGCCTTGCGTGGAGGAGCTCCACTGCGTCGGACATGGGATGATTGAGCTTGTACCAACCCTTTTCGCCGCGGGAATGGGTATCGTAGAGTAGAATGTTAATGGTTGCGAACCCGTGGAGCAGCGCCAGCGAGGCGAGGCCCAGCCATTTGACTCGGTGACGAACAGCAAGGATTCTTGCGAGCGCTACCGCAATCAGCAAGCTCGTGGGTAGGACCAGGGGAAGTTGATAATAGACGTGGATGACATTGGGCCGAATCGCAAGCATGGCGAATAGGACGAAAGCCAGAAGCCAAACCGAGCAGGTGACAACCAGCGCGCGGTACCGGCGGCTGGAAAGGCCAAGGACAGTCAGGACCAAGCCGCTCCAGGTCAGGATCTCGTGGGGGATTCGCTGAATGAGCACGCTCCAGGCGGAAACAGAAAGGACATCCTGGGGGCGGGAGAGCTTTTCGCCCCAAATTCCAAAGGACCATGGGGCGTGACTTGCGTGCACATACCAAAAAACCGCTGGGAGTATGCCAATGGCAGACCATGTCCAAAGCAGCCCGCTCTTTGCCCAGGAGAACCAGCCCCGGTGTTTCACGATGAGGTAGGCACACACGATTAAATAAAAGCCGTTGGAGATCTTCAGGAGTAGGAGCGCGCTCGTGTGCGCGGAGCTGGCCAGCGCGTGCCGTTGTGCACCATGGGTCAAAAAGCGGTGCAAGTGCAGCAAAGCTCCGCAGGCAAAAAACAACGAAGGCCCATCCGGCAGGGGTACTCGGGTGAAAAAAATGGAGATGGGGAAAACGGAAAATGCGAGCACGCTGAGCGCGCCGATTCGTCGCGAATGCGTGAGGTTCCTGGCCAGAAGGAACAAGTAGCCGCAGGTTCCCAGGTAAAATAGGATCGAAAACGAGCGCAGATACCAAGCGGGCGGGTAGCTTACTCGCAACATCCACAGTGGAAGAGCAGCCAGCCATGCTACCAAGGGCAGTTCGGATTCAACCGGACCGAAGCCAAACTTACGGTACTCACAAGGGAAACTAGCCAGGGTGGGTTGAACTGGGTTCATCGTCTCTGTGAGATAGCCGAGGGTAAAGGAGGCTGTGTCGGATTGTCGCCATCCATGAAAGTCCAGTAAATACGGGTCTCCTATGTGATAGAGGCGAAGGAGGGTGCCCAACAAGATGGACACCATCAGCAGCGTCGGAGGTTGCGGCTGGGCTCCCCGGCCAAGCGATCTAGGGGTAGCCCGCTCCAGCGCTTTCGGCGTCGCGTTCACGGTTTGGTGCGGCCGCTCCGGGCGGCCAGGAGCTGCTGGGCGATTTCGGCGGCCACGCTCTCGAGCTTTTCGCCTCCGAGATCGATGCGCGCGTTGATATTCCTCATCTGTTCGTCATCGAGCTTCCCAGCCAGCGGCGATAGCGCGGTCTCGAGCTCGGGGTGTCGATCCAGGGCTTGCCTTCGAATCAGGGCTGCTGCTTGGTAGGGCGGGAAAAAATGCTTGTCGTCGTCCAGCAGCACCAGCTTGAACTTGGTGATGCGGCCGTCGGTGGAATAGGCACTCACCACATCCACTTTGGCTTCCGCCACCGCGCTGTACATGAGCCCCGCTTCCATACTGCCAGGCTCCGCGGTGAAGGAGAATCCATAAAGTTGTTTCAAACCCGGATAGCCGTCTTTTCGCGCCATGAACTCGGAGGTGAAGCCGGCTCGCAGCTCAGGGTGATGCGCGAGGTCGGAGATGCGCTGGATGCCGAGCTCCCGGGCCTTCTTTTCGGTCATGGCCAAGGCATAGGTGTTGTTGAAACCCAGCGGGTCGAGCCACACCATCCGATAGCGCTTGTCGAAGGCTTCTCTCACGATGCGGAGCGCGCGGCGCTCATCGTTCACCACGGGCTGTTCCAGGATGGCCATCAATCCGGTTCCCGTGTATTCGGGGTACAGGTCTATTTCCCCGGCTCGAAGGGCTTGAAAGCAGATATGGGTTCCGCCGAGGTTGGTGCGCCGCACCACCGTGAGGCCGGTTCTCCTTTCGATCACCACCGCCATGATCTCGGCCAGAACGATGCCTTCGGTGAAAGCCTTGGAGCCGATGGTGATATTGCGATCGCTTTTGCGATCTCGAATATCGATCAAGAGAAACACCCCTTTGAACAAGATGGCAGCCGCCGCCACGAAGGCGAAGAGTCCCGCCACGGCTCGAATTCGGTTCATCATCGGATCAATTTTCCGCCCTGAGGCCGGCGGGGATCATGCGCCGCTCGGCCCAAGCCAGCAGCCCGTCCAGCACCAACGCCAGCAGGGCGGAAGGGATGGCTCCCATCAGCACCGTGGGCATGTCCACCATGGCGATCCCGCGAAAGATGAATTGACCCAGCCCGCCGGCGCCGATCAGCGCGGCCAACGTTGCGACTCCCACATTGATCACAGTGGAAGTGCGGATCCCTCCCATCACCACCGGCAGGGCAAGTGGCAGCGCTATCCGCAGCAGAACCTGGCTCGGGCGCATTCCCATGCCGCGCGCCGCTTCCAGAGCGGACGGATCGATGGAGCCCAACCCGTCATGGGTATTTCGCACAATCGGAAGCAGTGCGTACAGGAACAGCGCGAGCAGTGCGGGCTTTTCGCCGATCCCCAGCAAGGGGATCAGGAGGCCCAAGAGGGCCAGGCTTGGGACGGTCTGAATCACCCCCACCAAAGCCAGCACCGGGCCTGCCAGAAACCGTTCCCGGTTGAGGTAAGCGCCCAGCGGCACTCCGATCACCACCGCGATTCCAACCGCGATGGCGGTGAGCTCGATGTGCTCGGCGGTTGCGTGCAACAAGAGTGCAAAGTCTACGCGCATCTTATCTCGCCGCCTCCAATAGCTCCCCACGGGATAAAAGGAAGGTTTGTTCTCCCTCGCGAACGCGTATTCGCTCAGCACGCTCGCGTTCCATGCGGTCCAATGCGTCCCAAATCGATAAATCGGCGCTGAGCTCGATTGCGGCGGGATCGCCCGGGGCCGAGGCGGCCTTTGGATGAGTGCCGCGACTTGCAATCGCATCGCGGAGAGTGACCGTCATTAACGAAAGCTGGTAGCGATGTCGGCCCAACATCGCCTCGGCGAACTTGTCCGCGGGCTTTCTAACCAGCTCAGCCGGCGTTGCAATCTGTGTGATCAGGCCTTCGCGCAGCAAGACCACGCAATCGGCGAGTCGCACGGCTTCGAAAATGTCGTGAGTCACCAGGACGAACGTCTTCTTGAGGCGTCGCGACAGACTCAGGAACTGGTCTTGCAGCGATTCCCTGGTGATCGGATCCAGCGCACCGAACGGCTCGTCCAGCAGCACCAGCTCGGGGTCGGCCGCCAGAGCGCGCGCGATGCCAACCCGCTGCCGCTGCCCACCGGAAAGCTGCCTCGGAAAACGATGGGCAAACTCGGCGGGCGGCAAGTTGACGAGCTCCATGAGCTCGTCCACTCGTTCGTGAATTCGTCGTCGGTCCCATCCCAATAATTCCGGCACCACCGCGATGTTGCGGCGCACGTCGTAATGGGGAAAAAGCCCCACTTCTTGGATCACGTAACCGATGCGGCGCCTCAAAACGTTGGGGTCGGTCCGCGCGATGTCCTGTCCCAGCACCTCGACGCGGCCGGAAGTCGGCTCGGTCAGGCGGTTCATCATGCGAAGCGTTGTGGTCTTGCCGCAGCCGCTCGGACCGATAAGCGCGACGGTTTGGCCCGCCTCGATCCGGATATCCAGCTCTCGCACCGCCCAGCTTTGGCCGAATCGCTTGCTGACGGCTTGCATGACTACGGCGGCGGCCACGGCGGTTCCACTATTAGCAGGGGTTGGCCACCGGCGAGAACCGGAGTGGTTTGTCCGCCATGGCCGCAAGCAACTAATGGGGCAGCCGAGCCGCTCGCGTCGGTCGGCAGTGAACGAAATGCGCAGCCGCGCTGACGTGCGCCGAGGCACTCGGTGGGGGCCAATCCGGCGCGGGAGCGGGAGCAGCAGCCGCTCCGGTGTCCAGAACGACAGCCCGCCCGCGGAGAGTTGAACATCGATGCAGCCCAAATGCCTGGTGACACGACGAGTCAGCAGCCGGCCAGGGTGCCCGCAGGCGCTCAACCCCCCGCAGCGCCGAGGTGCCTGGTCTCCATCTAGCCTCACTCGGTGCATCGAAGAGCACTTTCTCGGGGGACGCGCTCTGTGATAGGGTCACTCCTCTGGCGGACGATGCCGGGGCTGGCCACCGAGGTGCTGATATGAGGAACTGGCTTTTCGCTTTCGCGACCATACTTACCGCTTGCGGCCCCGACGGCGGCGCGCCACCAGCTCAAATCAACATCACTAACCGTATTTCCAGTTTTGGGCCTTCGATAGAGTCGGAAACCGTTGGAGTGGCGTGGTACCCGAGCTCAGGGTTGAGGAGCCTTTCTTCGCGTACAACGCCGGTGATCCGGACTTTATCGACGCATTTGGTAATACCCGCACGATAGAACGCGATTCCAGCTCGATGGCGTACAGCTGGAGAGAGAGAGGCGTCTGGCACCGCGAAAGGGTCCGCCCTCCCACTGGGATCGAAGCACTGCTTGGTGATCCTGGGGTCACAAATTTCCGTGAGGAGATTTTCCTTTCGAACCTTGCTTCACCGAAGACCCTCTTCGACACAGAGGCCAAGGCAGACGGAGACGGAAATGATGAAATTGTCACAATGACCGGCATCACGAATGTCAAAATGGTGGCTGGAGCCTGCATAGCCCGCGGGTCACCTGGCAATCTCAGCATCATGGATAAGTCAAGTGGATGTCTGTTCAACACGTTGGAGTTGAGTGGCGCGACGTGCGCCGCGACTGCGGGTTGCGAAAACGACTTCTACGACGCTGGAAGCCTGACGGCAACGAACAAGGCTGTTTATGCCGGCTATGTTAACTTTGGGTCCACAACTCATCCTATGTCCCGTCCTGTCGATGTCTGGCAATGGCTCCCCGCCACTCAAAAGTGGACCCAGCTGAACCGCCCCTTCGGTGTGCAAACCAGATTCGGTACTCATGAGCTTTTGCTGAATGATGGCGCAAAGGTATTTGTAATTGCTCCCCAAGCTCCGAATTTCTGGCTCGCCGCTTACGATGACACGACACCCCCAACATTGTCTGCTTCCGTGCTTTCCACGGCTAAGT
>DASXTY010000676.1:0-2381 GCA_036505155.1 Polyangiaceae bacterium
GGACGCCTGCGACGAAGACTTCCCCCGTGGGCATCGCCGCTGCGTCGCGAACCGACACGGGCACGGCCGCACGCCAGCGCTCCTCACCGCCCGAGGTGAAATTCACAACTTGTGCCATAAAAGTCGCCGGGTGGTCCGTGCTGGTCACCCAGTCGTCCGAAACGGCGTAGGTGATTCGCCCTTGCGCATCCGTTGCCATCCCGCCAGGTCCCTCAAGGCCCAGCTCGTATACCCACGATCCACCGTAGCTCGTCCCACACTGCGCCGGCGTAACTTCGGGCATCGAGCAACTCGTTTGCAGCAATGCCATGCATGGCGCCAAAAGGAAGTGCAGCGCCGGCCATCCCCCCAGCCTAGAGCCTAGCTGAATGGGGGAAGCTTCACCGATGCGCATGCCCAGCACCTCTGCACCCTAAGTCCTTCCGAGGCCGAGTCAACTAGCGGGCGAAGCGGGACGCAAAGCGTTGACAGGGACGCCATTAGCTGTTATTAGCTGGTGCGACCATGGTGGTCTTGCTCACTCCCGAGGCTCAGGCTGACTTTGACGCCCTGCCGGTCACGATTCGGGCCCGAGTGCTCCGAATCTTCGAACGGCTAAGAGGTTGGCCGAGCATCTCTGTCGCCAAAGCGCTCACCTGGAAATTGGCTGGGCACTACCGAAGCCGCACCGGCGATTGGCGTGTCATCTTCCGGGTCGTCGGCTCAAAAATCATCGTGGTCAACATTAAGCACCGCTCCAAAGTCTACGAGGACTAACCATGACCCACATTCAAACCGTCAAGCTCGGACGCACCGAATACGTCATCCTCCCGAAGGTCGATTATCTCCGCCTTCAAGGAGCCCCCTTCCCTCCAGGGCACCCGCCGGCCCGCCGGCCACCGCCCCGAGCGGCCATTCCCGAGGGCTCCGTCGACGCCATCAACTACGGGCGCGCATCAATCGGCGGCACCCTGCGCGCGGCGCGGGAGCATGCCGGGCTCACCCAAGCGGGGCTGGCGAAGGCCCTCAGCAAGAGCCAGTCGATGGTGAGCGGCGCCGAGAGCGGCAGCATCAGTGTGAGCGATCGCTACGTGCACGCGGTCCTGAAGGTGTGCAAGCTGCCCGCCCATTGGTCCGGCCCTCGTGCCAGGCGTTCGAAGCGAGGCAAGTGAGGTAGGCTTAGGAACCCCCGCTCCAAGGCGTCGAAGCTAACCGATTCCGACCACGCAGAATCCGTTCGTGCAGGGAACGCCGTTACAGCAGTCGGACCTTTGCAGCGGTCCCGGGCTAAGGCTCTATGCGCCGCCTCCGCGCTCGCCATTGTTTGGGCCTGCAATACCAGCCTAGGCGTTAAGGAGCTCAAGCAGGACAAATCGCAGACGGATGCGTCCATGGGTGGCGCCGCGGGCGGGGCGCCCTCGAGCGGCGGTGCGAGCGGAGCGGCGGGCGTGGCGATGGAAGGGATCAAGCGGGTGCAGGGGGCTGTGGCGACGCTTGCGCAGTTCCAACCTGTTCCGACGGAGTGGCGAACGGATCCGAATCCGACACCGACTGCGGCGGCGGTTGAACGGCAGTCAGCTTGCCGTCGCGCAGTACGGCGCCGATGGTGATGACCGGGGTAGAGCTGTCGCGTGTTCGAAAACGACCAGTGGCGTGGTTGTAGTTGGGTTTTTCCACAACACGGTGAGCTTTCCGGGAGAAGCACGGACGAGCCTCGGCGGCACTGATGCGTTCATCTCGAGCGTTGGGCCGCTCCCATAAGTCCGCCCAACGGAGCCAAAAATCAGCGATTTCTGAGTGACAGGGGCCTCGCTATGAGCCCTGCATTTTCTGAGCTATCTTAGCGCGGCACCCATTTGATCCATGGGGGCGCTTTCCTTGCTCGCGCTAAGACCATGTCGGATGACAAGAGCGACCAGGATTCTTTAGCTCCAGTCAAGCCGGGCGATGTGCTCGCCGGCAAATACGAAGTGCAACGCGTGCTGGGCGTCGGGGGAATGGGGGTTGTTGTAGCCGCAAAACATGTCGAGCTCGAGGATGAGGTGGCGCTCAAGTTCATGCTGCCTGCCGCGGCAGCCATGCCGGAAGCGGTGGCGCGGTTTCTGCGTGAGGCGCGGGCATCAGCTCACAATATTACGTAAGTGCTTGATATTCGCATAGAATCTGTTCCGTCAACTTCGCCGAGCTCGCGGCCAGGCCACGAAACCCTTTGGCTTTCCTGGCCTCCTCAGAACCCACAAGGTGCAGGTTGTCTTCCCACCCGTGAGGCGATCGGTGCGTCTGCTCTGGCCACCTGGGTGGAATCATTGAGAGCCTGTGCTTTCCGCAGTGTAGCGTCCGCGTGGCTGGCGCGAATTTTGATAGCGTGACATCGGAGCCGGCACCATCTTTTGCTCCGATGT
>DASXTY010000677.1:0-1537 GCA_036505155.1 Polyangiaceae bacterium
GAGACCTTGACGTGGCTCTGCGCGGCCAAGTTGTAGATCTCGGTCGGCTGTACCTTGGCCACCAAGCGGTTCAGGTTGTTGGTGTCCAGCATGTCGCCGTAATGGAGATCGAAGCGACCGGCGTAGGCCGGGTTCGAATGAACGGCATCGATGCGCCCGCGGTTGAACGAGCTCGAGCGACGAACCACGCCATGGACCTCGTAACCCTTACTCAGTAGGAGCTCGAGCAAGTAAGAGCCATCTTGCCCCGTGATTCCCGTGATGAGCGCGCGTTTGGCCCGAGCTTCCGACATTGAGCGAGCGGATATCACCGGGACTTAAGAGCGTCAAACAGCGTTTGTCGAACTAGAAAAGGCGGCGCTGCGTGCTAGCGTTCTCGGTCCCCCCACAGAGGGCTTAGCTCGCCCGCGCCTCCACTATGGATTCGGTGACCCAAACCCCGAGAAAGAAGCCACGTTATACCCTTCTGCTTGAGGCCTGCGCAGCGCTCGAACGCGGCGCACAATGGTGATGCTCAGCGCGGAAGCACGTGCTATCGCACCTCGACGCATGGTCGAGCGACGCTTAGATTGGTCGCGGTACGGGTTTGGCGCAGCCGCGCTCCTCACTGGCGCGGTCCTGTTCTGGCTTTCGCTGCATTGCCAAGGTTCGGATTGGTTCATCTCCGAGACGCACGCTGACGTCATCTATACGGGGCTCGGCCGCTTTCGGGAGTTTCCTTATTTTTCATTCGTCTTCGGCGGTGGCACCTACTTTATTCAAGATCCGCAGAGCAACCTGTTCTCCCCAGCGGTGCCGCTGATCTTGCTCGCCGGTCCGAGTATCGGCTTGCGCTTGGTGGAGGGGTTATGGGGCGTCGCGGGTGTGTTCGCCTTCACCTGTTGGATGCGCAGACGAGTCAGTCTGGAGGCGGCGCTGGTCGGCGCCGTCGCCAGCGCGACGAGCCTCGGTGTGCTGTGGCGAATCGCCGTCGGCAATGACATGTTCATGTGGCACCTGGGCTTGCCATTCTTGCTCTGGACCGCGGATCGCGTCTTGAGCGAGCGAAGCTTGCAGAGCTCGCTCTGGTTCGCGCTCGCCTTGGGCCTGTTGATGCTCGGACCGACGTTCCACTCGTTCACGTATTTGTTCGTCCCCGTGGTGCCGCTTTACGTCCTGCTCGAGCTGCTATTCAACCGGCCGAACCGGCGAGAGTTCCTGAAGATCGTCGGGCTATTTGCGCTCGCCTGCACGCTCGCCGTGGCGATGATCAGCTTCAAGCTCGCCTCCTGGCTCAAGTTCCCGATGCAACGCCTGGTGGGTGACTACGGCGTGCTCCCACTGTGGACAAGTATCGAACAGCTCTTCGACTATTCCCACGTGCATCGCGTGCGCGTCGCCGCAGCCAAGTTCGCGGGTAGGCACGGCCGCTACGCGCACGGCTGGGGTTCGGAAGAGTCCGCCACCGCGCTCCCGCCGCTCGGCAGCCTGTTCGCGATCGTCGGGCTGTTCGCGGCCGCGCTCTCGCCAGCCAAACGTCGCTTGGGCTTGTTCGCCC
>DASXTY010000678.1:0-5982 GCA_036505155.1 Polyangiaceae bacterium
GTGCAATTTGGCGACGGCGCTTTCGAAAGCCTCGATCCCGAACTGGCCACTCGCTTCTACGCCGGTCTCATCGGGAAAACCGTGAACGCCGCGCGCGCCTCAATAGTCCAAATGCTTCGCGATCCCGCGGGCAGCGCGACCGGCGACGGCGCTCCGCTCAAGGCGGAACCGAAGCCCACTGACCAAATGGTAAAGTTTTATGAGAAGGGCGACGCCCCGGTCGAGTTCATCACCACCCGACAATGGTTCGTGCGGTTGCTGGACAAGAAGGCAGAGCTGCTCGAGAAGGGCAACAGCATTCGATGGCACCCGGATTTCATGCGCCTTCGGTTTGCCAACTGGACCGAAAATCTGGGTTTGGATTGGTGCATCAGCCGACAGCGGTATTTCGGGGTGCCGTTTCCGGTCTGGTATCCGGTGGACTCCGAGGGTCGTACCCAGTTCGAAAAGCCGATTTTGGCCCAGCGGAATGCGCTCCCAGTGGACCCGCTCGACGCCGTCCCGCCGGGTTTTTCCCCTTCGGATCGCGATCGCCCCGGTGGTTTCCGCGCCGAACCGGATGTGTTCGACACCTGGTTTACGAGCTCGCTGACGCCGCAGATCGGTTCGGGTTGGTTACTCGATCCCGCGCGCCACGCGCGTTTGTTCCCGGCTGACATCCGACCGCAAAGCCACGAGATCATCAGGACTTGGGCGTTTTACACCATTGCCAAGGCCATGCTGCACGAGGACCGCGTTCCCTGGCACAACGTCGTGATTTCCGGCTGGGTGCTGGATCCCGACCGGAAGAAGATGTCGAAGAGCAAGGGCAATGTGGTCACGCCTATGCATTTACTGGATGAGTTCAGCGCCGATGCCGTGCGTTATTGGGCGGCGAGTGCCCGGCTCGGCACCGACACCGCATTCGATCCAAAAGTGCTCCAAGTCGGCCGCCGGCTGGTCACTAAGATTTATAACGCTTCCAAATTCGTGCTCCAGCAGCAAGGACCCGTTCTGCCGGTGAGCGCCGAGCTCGACCGCGCGTTTCTGGCGGAACTCGGCGTGTTGGTGCGCGAGGCGAGTGATGCGTTCTCCACCTTCGAGTTCGCCAGGGCGCTCGCCGCCACGGAGCAGTTCTTCTGGAGCCGGTTCACCGATAGCTTCCTCGAGCTGTCGAAATCGCGCTGTCGAGGGGGCGATGGCGTGAGCGCTGAGGGTCGCGGATCGGCGGTCTCAGCCCTGCGGCTCGGGCTCAATGTGCTGCTTCGACTGTTTGCCCCAGTTTTGCCCTACATCACCGAAGAGGTGTGGTCCTGGGTTTTTGCACAGGAGTCGGGGCATTCCAGTATCCACCGCGCGCCGTGGCCCTCACCGGACGAGCTTGCATCGATTGGTTCGCCATCCCACGCCGACAGCTTCGAGCTGGCGGTTACGGCCTTCGAGGCGATCAACAAGGCCAAGAGCGAAGCGGGAGTTTCCACCGGCCGTCCGCTGGATAGGGTCGTGTTGCGAGCGCATCCAGAGAGCGAACGCAAGTTGAAACCGGTGCTCACAGACGTTCAAGGCGCCGCTCGCTCCCGGGAACTGCTTCTGTTGCCGGATGCTTCGATGCAGATGGGTCAGTTCACCGTGGCGGAAGCCGTGGTGTCCGAATCCGGACAAAGCCAGCAGTCATAACGCCAAAGGCACAGTTCGGCACAACGCCCTGAAAAAGATGCGCGGGCGATGGCTCTGCAAGTGACGCGCTCAATGTGCGCGCTTCCCCGACTTCAACTGAGCGAGAGTCTGCGCTTCGGGCAGCGATCGATAATAAGGATCAAGCGGAAAGCAGCCGGATACCAAGCCGTTGCGCGGCGCGGTGGTGCAGTCGCTCAAGGTCCTACAAAGCTGCTTGTGCGCCAAGGGGCGCCCGGCGAGCACATCGGCGACGAACTCGGGATAACTCAAGGCAAGCCGGCCGATGCCGACCACGTCTGCACCTCCGGTGCGCACGACAGCCTGGGCGACGTGGGGTAACCACTGCTGCAGATAAGAATATCCGCTCCCCACCACTAAGAGATCCGGCCGGCGGCGTTTGAGCTTGCCGGTGACGGTGATTTGACGGGCCACGCCGCACAGCGGGTCTTCAGGAGGCGCGTAGCCATCCGACGGCGGGAACAGCGCCGGCCTTTGGATATGGGGAGTGTAGTATGGGCTGCCAGCGGAGACGCACAAAAGGTGTACCCCTAAGCTTGCCAATAGGTCGAGCACTGCGCCGGGTTCGCTCAGGTCGATTCCGACTCCGCTGCCGTCCCCGCCGAACGCGTAGCGGTAACTGGTTCCGTCGAACGGCTCGGGCTGCCCGGCCTCTTGCTCGCTTCCGCGGAAAGGCACGAAATCGAAGGCGCTCAGGCGCACGCCGATGTTCAGCCCAGGAGCGGAGGTTCGGATGGCGTCGATCACGGTTTTCAGAAACCGAGTGCGGTTTTCCAGGCTGCCTCCGTACGGTCCCAGCCGATCCCAGGCGGTCAAAAATTCGTGACCCAGGTACCCGTGACAGTGCTTCACGTCCACGAAATGAAATCCGGCCCGCTGAGCAAGCGCCGCGGCGCGCGCGAAATCCTCGATCAGCTGCTCAATCGATGCGTCGCTCATGACGACCGGGTCGGAAATGCCAAATTTTCCGTCCAGAATCGGATGGCGATACACCAGCAGCGGCTCGAGTCGCTTTTGGTCATTCGGGCGGGCAAAACGGCCCGAGTGAGTCAACTGAAGTCCCACCACCAAATCGTCGGCAGTGCCGAAGCGCTCGCTGTGCGCGAAAACCAGTTGTTCGCGAAGGCGCGACAGCTCCGGCCAGGTAGCATCGTTGATCAGGAGCTGGTGCGGATTCGCGCGGCCGTCGGAGCGCACCGCCACCGCTTCGCCGCCCCAAATCAGCTTGGCGCCGCTCTCGCCGAAACGGCGCCATCGCCGCTGTGTGAGCTCGGTGGGGCGGCCGTCCGCCGTGCCATCCCAGCCTTCCATGGGCAAAATCGCAAAACGGTTTCCTATTCTGAGGCCGTTGATGGCGACGCCCTGTGCCATGGGAGCTCCCTCGCCTAGGATAACCTCCTCGTCGAAGGGTAGCTCGAGCGCGAGGTCAGTCAGGTACCGGCCAAAGTCGGATGTGGCCTTGAGCGAAGCGACGCGGCGATAGGTCATGCCCGACGGTGCCGAGTGGGTACGGGCCGACCTGCCCGCTTACAAAGCTCAATCACTGCCCGGGCGGATCCCATTCGCAAATATAGTCGTGGCCCTGACTGCAGACTGTGTCATCCCAGAAACCCGTGTCCAGCTGCACGGTGCAGTGCTCGTAACACATGCCCGGGCCCGGGCACGACGTGGCGCCTGTGTCGGGCTCACCCATTCGCCAGTTGGTGTACGACCACGGTTCGCCGTTTACCCATTGAAAGGGCCCGCTGCCGGGGTCGGTCTCCGACTTGTTGTCGCTAGCGCCAATCCAGATGGGATGGCTTGTAGCCAGAGTAAGAGCGAATTGGTTCTCGTCGACAGAGCTGATGGTGATGAGGTGCCCGGTGATCCCCATCAACGACGTCAACATCGAACAGTGAGTTTGTGCCGCATCGAAGTTCGTCGAGCGATCGACGAACTCGTAACAATGAAAATTGTAAGGGCTCTTTGTCGAGCCCGGTCTGATGGTCTGGCAGTCCACCACGCACTGGTCGCAGCCGTCGGTGGGGTCCATGTTTCCGTCGTCGCACTCCTCGCCCGCCTGGGGGATGCCGTTGCCGCACACGGGAGGAAGCACTGGCTGTCCACCCAAACCGCCGCTGTTGGCTTGACCTCCCACGTTCAGTTGACCGCCCATGCCATTCGGCAAACCGCCAATGCCGCCCCCGGTTCCGGCGGTGCCGCCCCCGGTTCCCCCGGTGACCAACTGCTGCCCGCCGCTTCCGCCCGTGACGATCGCCCCGCCTGAACCCCCACGCGCCGGCGTTCCTCCCTTGCCTGAGCCGGCGCCGGAAGCCGGCGATTCGAACAAATCTGCGCCGGTCGCACTTCCGCAGCCGATAGCGACTAGCGCGATGAGCCAGGCGGCGGCATCCCGGCCCAACCGCCGGCACGAAGGGCGCCGGATTTGTGTTACCAATTGCGTCATCGATCGCACCAACACCCTGCACCCAGCCTAGAGGTCAGGTGGCAATTTTCATCAATGTAACTCGATTTTAGAGCGCCCGTCAACGCTACGGGGCTAGAACCCCGGACATTTTGCGGCGCCGAGCAGTGCGCTGAAACCCAAATAATGGAGGCAGTATGGAACTTGGAATGATTGGACTCGGGCGCATGGGGGCCAACATGGCGCGCCGATTGATGCGGGGTGGGCATGGCTGCGTGGTTTACGATCACAACCCCGAAAATACCCAGAAGCTTGTGAGCGAGGGGGCAAACGGCGCCGCCACGCTCGCCGAGCTCGTGTCGAAGCTCAAGCGGCCTCGCGCAGCCTGGGTGATGGTGCCAGCGGGCGCGCCCACGGAAGAAACCTTGATGAGCCTCGCCGAGCATATGGATCGCGACGACATCCTCATCGACGGCGGCAACTCCTATTACAAGGACGATGCCCGGCGCGCGAAGCTGCTGAAGGGCAAGGGGATACGTTACGTGGACGTGGGAACCAGCGGCGGGATTTGGGGACTGGAGCGGGGTTATTGTTTGATGATCGGAGGCGAGGCGCAGGCGGTGGAGTCCCTGGGCCCCATCTTTAAGACCCTGGCGCCGGGACCAGGAGAAATCCCACGGACCCCAGGGCGTGCGGGGTCGGAGAGCTCGGTCGAAAACGGCTACCTGTATTGCGGTCCGGCCGGCGCCGGCCATTTCGTAAAAATGGTCCATAACGGCATCGAATACGGCGTGATGCAAGCCTTCGCCGAGGGCTTCGACATTCTGCGCGGGGCGCAGGGCGAAAAGCTTCCCGAGGATTTGCGGTACGCGCTTCCACTGGCAGAAATCTCGGAAGTGTGGCGGCGGGGAAGCGTTTTGAGCTCGTGGCTTTTGGACCTCACGGCGAGCGCTCTATTCGAGGACCCGGACTTGAAGGGATACACGGGCTTTGTCGAGGACTCGGGCGAGGGGCGCTGGACGGTGATGGCCGCGATCGAAGAAGCGGTGCCGGCGGAGGTGATCACCGGAGCGCTGTTTGCACGGTTCCGATCCCGTCAGGACCACACTTTTGCCGAAAAAGTGCTTTCTGCCATGCGCCACAAGTTCGGCGGCCACGTGGAGCGTCCGGGCAGCAAGTGATGTGCTGGGTCGATGGCCGGAGACCGACATGGCGGCTCTAAGCATCCAGCGGTTTGCGGATCTCGAGCAGCTGAGCGGTGCGGCCGCCGCCGAGTTTTGCCGGGTCGCTCGCGAAGCGGTTGCCGAACGCGGCTCGTGCGCGGTGGCTCTATCGGGAGGGTCCACCCCTCGCCGCCTGTTCCAGCTGCTGGCCGACGAGCCATATCTCGGTCAGGTCGATTGGTCTCATATCGAGATATTTTGGAGCGACGAGCGCGCGGTCGAGCCCAATAGCCCCGATTCGAATTTCAAGATGGCCAAAGATGCGCTTTTGGACCGGCTCCGGCTGGCGCCGAGACAAGTGCACAGGATGCAGGCCGAACGCAGCGATTGTGATGCCGCAGCTCTGGATTACGAAAAAGAAATCGCATCCGTGTTGTCGGGCGGAGGCGTGCCCTCGGAATCAACGCCTGCAATGGATTTGGTGCTCTTGGGGATGGGACCAGATGGGCACACCGCTTCGCTCTTTCCAGAAACCGCGGCGCTTGTGGAAACCCGCCGGTGGGTGGTCGCAAACCAAGTGCCCAAGCTCGGCGCGGAACGAATGACCATGACCGCGCCGTACCTCAATTCGTCGCGACACGTTTTCTTTCTGGTGTCCGGGGCCGATAAAGCCGAAACCTTGCGACGAGTGCTGGAAGGTCCGTCCGTGCCACGTGAGTTACCGGCTCAGTTGATTCGCAC
>DASXTY010000679.1:0-2274 GCA_036505155.1 Polyangiaceae bacterium
CGGCGGGGTTTGCCGCGGGGACATCGTCGGTGCTGTTGCCGTGGCCTCGGATATTCAAGGAGAGGACCGCGAAGTCGTCGAGACCTTCCCACGACGCCGGCCAAACCTCGCCACCCAGCCCCGGCGTCTCCAGGATCGCGGGGTGTTTGCCCTTTTTCTTCGGTGCGCAGTACCAGCCTCGAATCGTCACACCGCCGAGGCTTTTCATTTCGATCAGATACACGTCTTGGGTTTTGCTCTCGAATTTCCCGGTCTGCGGGGTGAGTTTGAACTCGGGCTTGACGTGCTCGAGCTCGCGCCGGGTGCGATCCCAGAACTCCTTGAAGTTCGGTTCGCGCGTTAGCGGTAGCTCGATCTTTTCCGGGCCGTAGACCAGATTCATGCTCTGTTTGAGGGTTTCGGTGCTCCCGTCCGGCTGAAACTCGAAATCCACTCGGTACACCCAAGGCTTCGGTGGGTGAGCCAGAAACGAAAAATCCTTTCGATGGCCCGACGGTATGTCGACGCGGCTTTTGAAATCCTGTATCGGCTTGAAGTCGTCAGTGCGCATGGTGCAGGTGAGGTTACCGGTGAGCGACGCAGGCGCGTCGTTCTGCAGGGCGAGCGAAAGGTTCATGGGTTTGTCGGCGTCGAAAGCGCCGTCGCCGCGACCCAAGCCGATTTCGGCGTGCAGGTAGTCCGTCCATTCCGGTGCGCGGAGTTGGAACGGCCCTCCCATCAAGCGCCCGCCCCGGCGCCCGTAGACCCGAATGGCGACCAGGTTCTCGGCGTCCGGGTGGAGCAGGGCGATCGGAACTCGATAGGCTCGCCGGGAGCGACCATCCAGCCCAACCTTGGGAGGCAACGAGCCGGTATGGCCGACCAGCGTGCCATTCACGAATGTCTCGTCGGCAGCGTGGAGCCGGCCGAGCGCGAGGACCAGGTCGCTGCGATGGCGCCTTTCGGCCTCACGGAGCAGAGGCGAAGGCACCACCACTTTGGTGCGATACCATATCACACCGGAAGGGCTTTTTGATTCTTGTGAGCCGTCCTTGGGGCTGCCGTCGGATTCAGTCCAACTGCTGTCGTCCGTCTTCGGATCAGCAAATGACGGGTTGTCCAACGGCGCGACACGCCATCGCTTCGGTATTTCGACCATTTGAACCCGGGTTTCTTGCGGCTTTTGAGGTTGCGACGTGCGAGCCAATGGCATCTCGGAATGCTGTTGCTCGACCCTCGGTGATGCACACGTGGCAAGCGCCAAGGCTCCAAAGAGGCTGCATCTCATCTCGCGCGCCACGACTCCCCTTTTACCATTCGCACCGTATGTTCATAAATGTACGCGTAGTCCGCCCAGCTCGGAAGCAGCATCTGGGTCACGCGCACACCAAACTGGCGGCTCGTAGCCCAGGCTACGATTGCGAGCTGGACCGCGCCTCCGGCCGTTGCTGACACGACCATTGCCGAATTGCCAAGCCTGGGCACCAGGGGCACGGCAAGCGCCGCGAGGACGACGGCGCCCGCGATTCGGCTGGCTGTGGCCGGTGCAGCCCTCCCGGTTCCTCGCAACGCTTCTTCCAGCACGACCGCAAGTGCCCCCGCGCTGCTGGCTGGAACGAGCCACGCGGATAGCGGACCGGCGGCGGCGAAAGCCCTGCCGAATACCAGAGGAACCAGCGGTGGGAGGCAGACCATCATCGCCAGCGTGAGAAGCAAGTAGAAAGCGATCGCTCTACGGACCATGTTCGCGACCCAAGCGCCGTCGCGGCTCTCATCACCCCCGGCGACCTCGGAAAACAAGACTTTAGCCAGAGCGTTTCCAAACGCCGCGTGCGCGGATGCCGCGGCAAGGGCCACCGTGAAAATGCCGATCGCGGACGTGGTGAGGAGCCAGGTGAGGAGTAGTGGCAAGAGCTGAATGCTGAGAGCAGCGGCGACAGTGGACAGTCCAAAGGGGAGAGACGACTTCATCAATACCGGAAGTCGCAGAGACGAAGCGGGCAAGTCCGGGCTGGGACACCGATCGGTAACCGGGCCTTTAGCCAGGAAAAACCCAAGTATCGCGCAGAGATAAGCCGCAGCGGTGAAGCAGTACACGACGGCTCGAACGCTTGAGATTCTAAGGAGCCAAATGGCCGCGATCAGCAACAGATAAAACACCGAAAAAGACCCACGGATCAGGTTGTATGCGGTGTAGTTCTTCCTCCCGATGGCTATGGAAAAGGCGAGAACGGCAAACAGGCTGGCGGGCAAATACGGCAGCGCTTCCCGCGCCAGCGGCACCAGGTAGGCCTT
>DASXTY010000680.1:0-14122 GCA_036505155.1 Polyangiaceae bacterium
ATTGCGCCCGGCTCGACGAACGCGCCGTACCGAATTGTGCCCGGCGGAACCAACCGCACACCAGCCTGCTCCAGTCCCCGCTTCAACGGTATTTTGTCGTGAAATTCGAAAGGGCCGGCTTCCCACCGCTCCATGGGGCTCACCGCGAAATAGAGCAAGACCGCCTGCTTCACCCAGGCGTGGGTGGTCCAATTTCCGGGCGACAGTTGGGTGGCGACCCGAAGCGCGCCGCTGTCGAGCCGCGCGACGGTTTCGAGCACAGCGTCGCGATATGCGGACTCTTTGAGCAAACCGCGGTTCTCGAATGCCTCGATGACACGATGCTGAAGCTGGGCCTCTTCCATGAGTCAGCACAACACTAGGGTAGCCGCTTCATCCAGGTCCCGAGCGACGAACACGCCCCGTTTGGTCAATTTCTCCATCTCGCTGCGCGACACCTCCGAGCTTTGGTCGCGGCACAACCAGACAGCTTGGATACCGCTTCGGAGTGCGCCGTGCACATCGCTTTTCACGCTGTCGCCCACGTGCACCGCCTCATCCGGCCGCACTCCCATCTGCTTCAGCGCCGCATCAAAGATCCTGGGGTCTGGCTTGGCGGCGCCGTGCACCGCCGAAGCCACCACCAGCTCGAATGCATCGCGGATTTCCATTTTGATGAGCATGGGCTCGAGCCGTGAGCTCCAGTTGGACACGACGGCCAGCCGGCATCCAGCCGCCGAGAACCGACTCAGGGCCGAAGGCACCTCCGGATAAATCCGCCACACGGCGGGATCGTAAAACTGCTCATAAGCCTCGGTGAAGAAGGGCTCGAAAGAGTCCACGCCTCCTTCGCGAGAAAACGCCTCCCACACCAGTTGTCTCCACCAGGCGCGGTCGCTTGCGTCCGTCGCAGCCGGATGACCTTCTTGAACGGCGGCACTCGGCCGGTCCCAGATGTCACGGAAATGCTGCTCGATACGCTCTCCGCTGACCACTCTGCCATAGCGGCTCGCCACCTGGGCGTATAACTCGCTCATGGGCTGGACGGTGGTGAGCAACGTGCCACCGGCGTCAAGAAGAACCGCGCGAGGGGTCACACCGTTACTGACTCACAAATTTGACCATGAATCAAGTGGATGGTCTTTGGAGCGCAGCTCGGTCCTGTATACTCGCCACACAACGTGGCAAAGGTCCCCGGCTTCTTCTCGCATCTAAAGTGACCGCCCCCGTTTTGCAACAGAGCCGGCGCATGGCCGCCGTTCAGGCGCCGATCATCCCGATCATCGGCGAGCTGGTGCGGAGCCACCCCGGCACTATCTCTTTGGGACAAGGCGTTGTCTGGTACGGGCCACCGCAAGCCGCCCTCGATCGCGCTTCGAGCTTCGCCGGCGATCCGGACAATCACAAATACCAGCCGGTCGAAGGCATTGCCCCATTGGTCGAAGGGTTGGAATCCAAGCTTACCGAGGAAAACCGGCTGCCACTCGATTCGAGCCGGGTGGTGGTCACCGCGGGCGGCAACATGGCCTTCATGAACGCCATTTTGGCCATTACCGACCCTGGCGACGAAATCATCCTAGAGTCCCCCTACTATTTCAATCACGAGATGGCCGTCACCATGGCAAGTTGCCGGCCAGTCCTGTGCAACACCGACTCGAGCTACCAGCTCGAGCCCGATGCCATCGCGCAAGCCATCACCGAACGCACGCGGGCGGTGGTCACCATCTCACCCAATAACCCGAGCGGCTCCGTCTACTCCCGAACCGCGCTGAGCGAAGTCAATTGTTTGTGCCGCGAGCGCGGCATTTATCACATCAGCGACGAAGCTTATGAAAACTTCGTCTATGACGGAGCGGAACATTTTTCACCCGGTTCCCTTCCCGGCGCGCAAAATTACACGATTTCGCTGTACTCCATGTCCAAAGCCTACGGCTTTGCCAGTTGGCGCGTGGGGTACATGGTGGTTCCGGAGCACTTATTCGTTGCGGTAAAAAAGATTCAGGACACGATTCTCATTTGCCCACCTGTGGTCTCGCAGCACGCGGCGCTGGGAGCGTTATCCGCGGGCTCCGCCTACTGCCGAGAGCGCATCGGGGTCATTGCAGAAGTGAGAACCATGGTCCTCGACGAGCTCCAGCCGATTCGCCAGTTTTGCAGAGTTCCCCGAACTTCGGGCGCTTTTTACCTTTTGCTCGAGCTCGACACTCGAATCGGCCCTCTTGAGCTTGCCGAGCGTCTGATCCGCGAGCACGGGGTGGCGGTGATCCCTGGCACCGCGTTCGGGATCACGGATCGCTGCGTGGTCCGCGTTTCTTACGGCGCCTTGAGCCGCGAAGCTGCAAAAGAGGGGATTCGGCGGTTGGTAAAGGGGCTTAGAGCCTTGATCGATTGAGTGGGACGTTACCGCTCGAAGGACTGCGCCGCGTGCTCGAGCAGCCGGCCTCGCAAAAAGCCAAGCGGTTCAATGGCTAGCTTCGGGTTGCTGCGACAAAAAAACGACCCGTCGTCCGGCGATGCCTCGATGGTGTCCACCGGGCCTTCCCCAAACTGGAACGAGAGCTCACCGCGCTCCAGGTTGAGCTGGAAACGGCACACGCCGCGAATGCCGAAGGCATCACCGTCATCGAAGCAGAGCTCCGGCTGGTCTGGCGCGAATGTCTGGGCAGCGCGCGCGACACTTCTGCGCAACTCTCCGCACGCGTGGATCAGCTTTCCGAGCGCGGTTCCAGACATGCGTAAAACCGTAGCACAGAGTTTGAAGGCGCCTCAAAGCGCGTCGATCACGCTTTGCACCTGGCTTCGCGCCAGCACGTACGTGGCGTGAACTCCGTCGACTCGGCCGTAGTAGATGCTCATGCCGCGCCAGGAGTCGCCCGCGCCAATTTCGAAGCGCAGCGTTCCCAAAGAAGCGGCGCCTCCGGTCCTTTGGATGCGAACGGATAGGAGCGGAGCGGTAAAACCTTCGCTTTTGGCGGGAGGACCCAAGTGGACGGCGGCTTGGGCGCGCAGCGCTGACAATACCTCGATGATCTGCTGAATCCGGGAAGAGCCCAGCTCGGCTCGACCACCGGCCTCGATGAATTGATCGCCGCGCCTGATGAGGACGGCGCTCCGCCCTCGCGCATCCAGCTCGATGCGCTGCACCGCGGACGGATCGACGGTGAATACGCCGCGGTCCAAAAGCAAAGTCTCCAGGGTGTCGAGCGCGCGCCGCGGCATTAGAAACACCCCCTGCTCGCCCTGGATGGACGCGAAGGCTCCACCGCTGGTAGAAGCGCCGACCACCAATACCCGCTCGCGCGGTCCCGCGTCTGTGTCTTTGAGTCGGACCTTTACCGTGAGCTGGGCATGCGCAAGGCCAAAGCTCCCATCATCGGCGTCGGACACCCAGCGGTCCGCGGTGAGCGAGCCCAATGCTTGGACCACTTCGTCGATAAGCCCTGCGTCATATCCGAAGCCCTCGGGTTCTTCGAGCCGGAGCACGCCTTCGCTGCGGCTTACCCGCTCCTTTATGTCGTCCCATTCGAGGTCCACCCGCTCCACATCGGACTGCGAAAAATCGAAGATTTGCGGCCGCCGGACCAATGTCGCGTCCGGCGTGAAAGCCCTGCCGGCGTCGCGTTCCAGGCGTAGAACGGCACCATCGAGCTTTCGCCGCAATGTGCGGCTGCCGTCCGGGAGAGTGCCACTGTAGGTCACGGATTCGGTGATCACTTTGGCGTCGGATTCCGCGGCGGAGGTCACCGTGGCCGTGCCCGAAGGCGGATCGAGACCCAAGCGCTTGAGCTCAGGGTTTTCCACCAGTTCGGCGCTGGTTCCGAGCATGAGCTCCAGCCGTTCGTTGCCGACTGCGAGCTCCACCTCCGCTTTTTCTGGAGCGCGCAAAGTGAAAGCGGTGCCAGTCCGCAGCAACTCGAGGCGGCGGCCTCCTTCCTCGATGACCAGAGATTCGACTTCGTCGGTGCGCAGCGAAAACGGCGTGCGCTGAACGAGTTGCTCGGCAGGTACTTTCAGCAAATCGAGCGCAGACGGCGGCAGGCAAACCGCCAGCGGATCGGGTTTCTTGCGGAAACCGACGACTTGCTTGGGGTTGCTCGGACACTGGCCGCCCACTTCCAGTTCCGCAGTAGGCTGCTTTGCATCGGATGGCACCAACGTCGCGCGAACTGTGTCGGCGCCGCGCAAGGCCGGTTCCGCTTGCCGCGCATCGAAAGACTCCCCTTCGCTTCGCGAGAGCTCTGCGAACGCCCGCCGAATGAGCTCCCGATCGACCAGGAAGCCGCCCTCCAGCCGCCAGATTCCCGGCGGCATTTGGACCAGCGCGCGCTTTCCTCCCGCTCCTTCGAGCACGAGCCGCGAGAGCTCCCCCACCACGTATCGAGAGAGATCTCGGCGCCTGAAGTGCTCCGGACCCGCGCCGAGCTCGCCCACCAAATCCCCTTTTATGACCATCACGCCGGGGCGCGGCGCACCGTCTCCGGTGAGCTCGACGTACGCGGCTCCGGGAGGCGACGGGGCCTGATTCCCCAGCGCGATGCGATAGCTGATGGCTCCCATCTGGGCTCGCAGCACGGAGCGAGGGTTATTCAAACCGAAAGCGGCGCGATCCAAACCGTTCTCCGGCACGCGGCGCACCCAGGTTGCAAACTCGAGTGCTCCCAGCAACTTGTCCACCGCGTAGGAGTCCGCTTGGGTTGGAAGCGAGGATTCAATACGCCATTCGTCCGCCGATGCGGCGTCGGCGGTGATCTGTCGAGTGAGGACCACGCGCTCGCCTCTCTGCTCGATTTCGATGCGCGTGACCTCCTCGGGACGCCAGGCGACGAGCAAATTCGACTCGCGCGATTCGCCCTCTTCCGTAGTAACTTTACCGCGAGTCAGGATCACCACCAAAAGGCATGCCACGGCCAGCACCACCAGCGCGTAATTTACGAGCTGGCCCTTGTGCAAAGGGCTCATCGGTCGGATCACGCGCGCGGCTCCTGTTGGGATTGAGCGGAGTCGCGGTCACGTCGCCGCCGCTCCAACGAACGGCGGCGCAGCATCACGTAAAAACCGAGCACTGCGGCGGAGCCGGGCATGTAGAGCAGCACGTAACGCCACACTTCGCTGAGCGACTTTTCGGTAAGGGTGAGCCCTATGGGGTGCGACGGCTTTTCCGGAACGCTCACCAGTGCCGGGCGCGCCGCTAGCCAAGAAACGGCGCTCTCGGTGAACACTCGACCGCCGAGCAAGGTGGGGTCTCGCCAGTTCCGGGACCAGCCGACGCTCGCTGTTCCCACCACGACCAGGCGAGGACCCCTTGGGCTTCCGGCCGGCTTAGCCAGCTCTGCGGCCATCGCCAGCACCAAGGGCCCCCTGGACTCGGCGCGCTTCTTCGAAGGCGCTTCACCGGCCTGCAGAAACCACCTCAGGTCGCGCACGCTATACGCCTGGTCGCTGGTTACCAAAAGCGCCGCCGCGCGCTGGTCCAAATTTTTCAAGCTTTGCGCGCTCGACGCCAACACTCTGAATCCCGACGGATCGCCTTCGCGAGCCAAGCCGGCAGTGACCGCGTGCCGCTTCGGAGTTGCAAAAAAAGACTCCCCCGACCCCGCCGGAAGCCGCGCGCCCGGATCCGCCTCGAATACGAAATCGCGGTTTATCTCGATACCGGCAAGCTTCGAAACCGGCTCGAGCCCGCTCGAGCGCACGCGGTTGTCGTCGTCCAACATGGGGCTCAAAAGGAGCAACAGGCCGCCGCCCTGCTGCAAATAGGTTTGTAGCTTGGCGGCTGCGGTGGCATCGAACGGCACCTGAGCCCCGGCAACCACCACCGCCTGACAGCCCGCAAGCGAGCCCTTCGCCATTGGAGGCGATAGGTCGATGGATTCCACTTCGAAGTTATTCTTGTCGAGCCGTTGTCGGAACTCCAAAAGTCCAATAGGGCTGCTGTCATCCACCGAAAGCTCCCGGTGCCCCTTCGAGAAGCACATCTTTTGGCGGCGCCGCTCCTGCACGTTGAGGATGGCCTCGGTCAGCGCCTGCTCCAGCTTGGGCCGCGCGCGCCCTTGCTGATCATCGTACTCTACTAAATCGTCCGTGCTGATGAACCAGTGTCGATCGCCGCGCGCAACCACCAAAGTGGCGTCCGTCACCACGCGCCCATCTTCGGTCTTACCGGTCAGGATGCCGTATTTCTGCTGTAGCGCGAGAAACTCAGCCGGGGACTGGTCCGGATCGACGAAACGCGCGTGCAAGTGTCGTGTCTCGGCACCGTAGGCTTCCAGCATCTGCCGTACGCTCGCGGTGAGCGGGTCGGACCGTCCCAGAAAGACCGCCACTTCGACCGGCTCGGAGAGCGAGTGCAGCGTTACCTTGGTGGCATCGGCAAGCGTATATAGCCGGCTGCTGGTTACGTCCCACCGCCGGTAGAAACGCGCCACCAGGATATTCACGCACACCAGGATGACGGCGGCGGCCATGACCCCAACCGCTGCCAGAATCGTTTCTTTTCTTAGGTGCGGCCATCGCAGCTGCGGCCATCGCATCAGCTCCACCTCCAAGAGTCGACCACGCGCACCGTGAGAAATAGGCAAAAAGCCGCGAGTGAGACATCGAACACCAGGCGCCTGAGGTCGACGACGCCTTTGGAAAACTCCTCCATTTGCGAGAGCACCGACACATGCGCGCAAATCGAATGGAGCAGGCCGGCATCGAAAATGTATTCGCCCACTCCCAAAACGAACATTCCGAAGATCACCAAAACCGTGAGCATGAGGCTGATCAGCTGACTCTTGGACATCGCGCTCATCAGGGTTCCGACCGCCAAATAGGCGGCCCCTACCCCAAAAATGCCGAGGTAGCTGGATGCGACCACCCCCCAATCCACGGCGCCCGTCTTTCGCAAGATGATGATGTAGAGCAGCGTCGGCGACCACATCATGAGGTAAGTGGAAAGCGTCGACAGGTATTTACCCAACACTACCGCGACCGGGGTGACCGGCGCCGTCAAAAGCGGCTCGATGGTTCCGCTTCTGCGCTCCTCGGCAAACAAGCGCATGGTGAGTGCCGGGGACAGCAAGAGCAGCGTGAGCAGAAGAAAAATCGACTCTTGACCAAAGTAGGCTTGCACCGGTCCCGAATCGAGAGAAAGATCCACCAAGCGCGAAAAGTGGGCGACGATGGAGTAGAAGATCGCGCCCTGCAATAAAAGAAAGATGCACAAAAGGATCCAGGCCAGCGGGGTCACCCACAGGCTCAGCATCTCGCGACGGTAGATGGGGAAGAGTCCGTTCACCCTGCCGGCTTACTCCAGTCTTGCGCACCACCTGGCCCGGCCTCTGTCGTTTCGGCGCGCGTGAGCTCGGAGAACACGTCCTCCAGCCTAGCCTTGAGACAGGTCGCTCCTCGAACGCCCACCTGGTTTTCCACCAAAATCCGCACCAGGCTTTCCATAAGAGCATCCGGGCTGGTCTTGTCAGTAGATCGCACTCGCAGACGCAGCCGGTTTTCTCCGAGCGCCTCGACCTCGATGGTCTCCACTCCGGGTGAATTTTCGACCAGTTTCGCTGAGCGTCCACCGCGATCGACTACCAAGAGCTCCATTTCCACCGCACCGCGGCGAGCTTGCAGGTCGCGGAGCGTGCCCTCTGCCACGATGCGCCCCCGGTCGATGACGATCGCGCGATCGCAGATGGACTCGACTTCCGACAGGATGTGCGTGGAAAGAAAGACCGTGTGCTCCTTTCCGAGCTCCCGAATCAGCCGGCGCACCTCTCGAATCTGATTGGGATCGAGCCCCGCGGTGGGCTCGTCCAAAATGAGGAGTGGTGGGCTCGCTACCAGCGCGTCCGCCAGACCGACCCGCTGCCGGTACCCCTTTGAAAGATGAGCGATCACCACGGGCGCGACGTCTTCCACCCCCGCCTGTTGCATGGCGCGGCTGACGGCGCTCACCTGTCGACGCCTGGGAACCCGCTTGAGGGCGGCGCGAAACGACAGATACTCCATGACCCGCATTTCCGGATACAGCGGAGCAGCTTCGGGCATATAGCCGATGCGGCGCCGCACTTCGAGCGGCTCGCTCGCGATGTCGTGGCCATCGACGGTCACCTTTCCGGAAGTGGCGCCAATGAATCCCGCGATGATGCGGAGCGCCGTGGTCTTGCCCGCGCCGTTCGGACCTACGAATCCCGCGATTTCGCCGCGACCAACCTCAAAAGAAACGTCACGTAGGGCGATGAGCCCCCCGTAGTCCTTGCTGAGCTGCTCGACACGGATCATTGGGCACGCCACAGCCCGAGGTTCCGGGCCGCCAGGCTTCTTTTCAGGACTAGCATGGCGGCCCAACCGGGACAGGCTCCTGAATAAAGGATAGGCGCTCCAAAGCGGCCCGTCGGGTTCTTCCGCCCAAAAGGTTGCCTCGCGGCCCCCCCAAACCGCGACGTGGAGCGGGAGTGGCTCCCCGTGGTACGTTTTGAGGCTCAGCATGGCAGGTAGAACCTTCGCAATCGGAGACATCCACGGCGACACCGAACATTTGTTCAAACTTCTCTCTCGCCTTCCGGCGTTGGACGCCAAAGACACGCTGGTTTTCTTGGGCGACTACATCGATCGCGGTCCCAGGTCGGCGCAAGTCATCGACTATCTGCGCCGGCTGCCGTCTTCAACCCGCGCTCGTGTCATCACGCTGCGCGGCAATCACGAGGACGCCTGGCTCCGGGTAATCGATCACGGCTGGGACGCCTTCGTGGTGCCAGTGGGAAACGGCTGTCTGTCAGCGTACCGCTCCTACGTGGGCGGCCCGGTCCCCGGAGAGGAAGAAGAGCCTCAACCAAAGGAAGCGGAAGCCATGCGACGCGGCGGGTTCCTTCCCGCGGATGTGGTCGCTTGGTTTCGCAGCTTGCCGTATTGGTTCGAAGATGACTACGCCATCTACGTGCACGCGGGACTGCCGCGCGGGTCCGATGGAGCGTTTCAGCACCCGCGCGACGTGGCCGAGCCGCTTGCGCTCCTGTGGATGCGTGATGAATACTTTTTCCGAAACTATCGCGGAAAGATGGTGGTATTTGGTCACACGCGCACGGAACTCCTGCCGCCCGAGCTCTCGGGTTACACCCCTTCTGACCCAACCGATCTCTGGGCCGGCGAAAACGTGGTGGGGCTGGATACCGGGTGCGGAAACGGCGGCTTTTTGACGGCGCTGGAGCTTCCCACGTTGAAGGTTTACGAGTCGCGGTAATCGGCTCCGGCTTACTTCAAGGCAGGGGAATATTGTGGCAGTCGGCCCCGGTTAATAAGCTTGCATCACCGAGCTTGGGGTTTGCCGGATCGAAATGCATCTGGAATTCACGCTGCGGGTATCGCTGGAGCGGTCCCACTGAGGCAAGCGCTTGGTCGAACGGCTGCATCGCGCGGAGCGCGTCCTCGAGCGTGGCGGCTTGTGCCATGCTCATATACGGAATCACGACCGTGAAATAGTTCGCGAGGAACTGATTTTGCCCGGTGTCGAACGGCGGCGGAACCTGGAACGCGACGCTTGTCTGAGTGCATTCGCCGGGCGGCGGGTCTATCAAGTTGCGGCCGTCGCAGCCCTGTTCGCTTTTCACCCTCACCATGTGCGTGGTCGCGAGCACCGTCATCTGACACAGCGGGCCGGCGCAGGACCAAAGGTATTGCAACATCTGCGGGGGGGCCATACCGACGCACCGATACAAACAGGTATCGAAGCGAAACGGCACCCAGAGATTCGTGTCTGGACCGGTGCCGGTGTTGGCTTCGGTCGGCGCGCACACGGTTCCCTGGATGAACGGCGCGTCGAACTGGTCCGGAATGGGCGTGGCATCGTCCCCACCGCCGCAACCCAGCGTCCCAAAGAAAACGCACGCTGGAACCGCCAGCAACCTGAAAATGCGAAAAGGGCTCGAACCAAACATTAGGTTCGCGGATGTTAGCACGGCGCGAACCCCTGGCACTGCGCACCCAGTCCAGCTATTTTGCCGCCATGGGTGACGCACTTTCCCAATCTTGGTTCGCACGGGCAGAGCGGTGCATGCCGGGCGGCGTAAACTCTCCGGTGCGCGCTTTTCGAGCGGTGGGGGGTGATCCGCTGTTCATCGAGCGCGCCAGCGGCTCCAAGCTCACCGCAGCGGACCAGAAAGAATACATCGACTACGTGGGCTCCTGGGGCCCCGCCATATTGGGACATGCTCACCCGACGGTCGTGCAGGCGGTAAAGGAGGCGGCCGAGCGCGGCCTCTCCTTTGGCGCCCCCACTCGGTTGGAAGTGGAATTCGCGGAGGCGCTCGTGGAGCGTTTTCCCAGCATCCGCTTGCTCCGTTGTGTCTCCAGCGGCACCGAAGCGTCCATGAGCGCGCTTCGAGTAGCGCGCGCCTTTACCCAGCGCGACGTGATTGTGAAATTCGATGGCGCCTATCACGGCCACGCGGACGGTCTTCTGGTCAAGGCCGGGAGCGGTGCCGCTACTTTCGGCACCCCGGATTCCGCAGGCGTTCCCCAGGGCGCGGCCGAAAACACCATCTCGATTCCGTACAACGACGTCGGCGCGCTCGGCGAGTTGTTTCAACAACACGGTCCGCGCATCGCCGCGGTGATCGTGGAGCCGGTGGCGGGCAACATGGGCTGTGTTCCCCCTGAGCCCGGTTTCCTCGAGACCATCATCGAGCTATGCCGCCGGCACGGCGCCGTTTCGATCTTCGACGAAGTGATGACCGGATGCCGGGTGGCGCGCGGCGGCGCGCAAGAGCTTTACCAGCTCACCCCGGATCTGACGTGCCTGGGTAAGGTGATCGGTGGCGGCCTTCCGCTCGCGGTGTACGGAGGCCGCGCGGAAATCATGAATCTTGTGTCACCGCTCGGACCCGTTTACCAGGCGGGAACCCTGAGCGGAAACCCGCTTGCGGTCAGCGCCGGCCTGGCCACGCTGCGCGCTCTCGACTCCGGAATTTATGAAGCGCTCGAAGCGCGCGGAGCCAAGCTCGAAGCGGGCCTCACCGACGCCTTGCGCCAGCGCGCCGTACCCGGGGTGGTTCAACGAGTCGGATCGATGATCACGTTATTTTTTTGCGCGCGCCCGGTGCGCTCCTGGCAAGAGGCTCAAAGCTCCGATACGCGCCGCTTCGCCACCTGGCACAAGGGCCTGCTCAGGCGCGGAGTTTACTGGCCTCCCTCCCAATTCGAAGCGGCGTTCATCTCCGCCGCGCACTCCGACGAAGACATCGAGCGCACCATCGAGGCTGCGGCGGCGGCGCTCTAAGGCGCCGCAACGTTCGCCGCGTTCTCCCTGCTTTCAGCACGCCCGCTCAGGAGATTGAAGTTTGCGAGCTTGGAGCAGGTTCGGTGAATTTGGCGCATGAGGCGCAGCCGATTTTCGCGCACCGGCGCATCGTCCACCATGACGAACACGTCATCGAAAAACTTCCCCAGCGTCGGGGCAAATTCGCCAATGGCGCCGATGGCCGCTCCGTAGTCACCGTCCGATCCGGCTCGCTCCAGTTGCTGCCGGAGCCGGGTGAACTCTGAAAACAGTCGCTTTTCCGAGGGATGCACTTCCGAAAGCACCTTTTCGGGCGGCCTGGGTTCTCCGTCCGGGGCTTGTTTCGCGATATTCGCCGCGCGCTTGAACACTTCGCCCGCCGACGCGCGAACCGCCGGGTCAATGGCGATCAAAGCTGCCACTCTCAAGGCTACATCTTGAGGCCGTTCTGCAGCTGCGGCGATGCACGCGTCGACCACGTCCCCTGGTTCGCCGAGCACGCCACGCAGCCGGTGGCGCAAAAAGCCGAACACCTTGTCGCGGGTCTCCTTCATATCCAGGTCCAGGCGCAGGTTTGCGAAACCCGTGTAGGCGGCCTCCAATGCTTCGGGGAGCGACAAGTCCCAGTGTTTCTCCAGCAGCGTGCGCAAGATGCCGATCGCCGCGCGCCTCAAGCCCAGCGGATCCGCGGCTCCGCTCGGCGAAAGCCCAATAGCAAAGCAGCCGACCAACGTATCCATACGGTCGGCGATGGCGACCAACGCTCCGGGGTCGGAGGGCGCCGGTGGGTCGTCGGCTCCGCGCGGCTGGTAGTGCTCGGCGATGGCGCGAGCCACTGGACCCTCGATTCCCTGCTCCAGCGCATACACGCACCCCATTTCTCCCTGGAGCTCCGGTAGCTCTCCGACCATCAGCGTGACCAAATCGCATTTGCAGAGCGCTGCTGCTTTCGCAGCCTGGTGCACGGTCGATTCCGGAAGCCTCAGCTGTTGCCCCAGCGCTGAAACCAGGGCCTGGATGCGCAGTACTTTTTCGCCCACGCTTCCGAGCCGGTTTTGAAAGATCAGCCCCTCCAGGGCCTTGAGGCGATCTGCCAGCGGGATCCGCAGGTCTTCGTCGAAAAAGAACTTGGCATCCGCAAGCCGTGCGCGCATGACTCGGTCGTTGCCGAGGCGAATGGCTTCTGGATTCAGGGCCGTACCCAACACCGCCAGATACCGGGGCAGGAGCTTGCCGGTGGCATCGCGCACGCCGAAATACCGCTGGTGCCCTTTGCCCACTTGCAGCACCACGTGCTCCGGTAAAACCAAAAACTCGGAGCTGAAACTTCCGGCGATGACATGCGGCTCTTCAACCAGGTTCAAATTTTCCTCCACCAACAATTCATCTTCGATCATCAGGCCGCCGACCTGCGCCGCGGTTTCGCGCAAGCTCTGAAGCATCACGTTGCGTCGTTCCGCAACGTCGACCAACACGTGGCGGTCACGCAAGAGCGCGACGTAATCGGAGGGCGATTCGAGCCTCACCGGATCCGGACAAAGGAACCGATGGCCTCGAGTGGTTTGCCCCGACTGCACGCCGGCAAAGCTGAGGGACAGGACCTCATTACCAAAAAGCACCACCAGCCAGCGCACCGGCCGCCCGAACGCAGTTTCGCCGTCTCCCCAACGCATGGACTTGGAAAAGGGTAGCTCGCCGCACAGTTGCTCGAAGGCTCTCGGCAACAGCGCTCCGGCTCGAGACCCCGCTTCTTTCCTGTGCAGCGCTACGTATTCACCGCGCGGTGTTTGGACCCGTCCCAAAGCCTCCACCGGAGCGCCGTGTTTGTTGGCAAAGCTGGTCGCGGCCTTGGTCGGTTGTCCCGACGAGTCGAACGACACTCGCACGGGCGGACCCAGCACTTCCTCGTCCAAATCCGACTGAACCTCGGCCACTTGCTGCACCAAGACCGCAAGGCGTCGCGGCGTTCCATACACGCGCAATGAACCGTGCTCCAGTCGGAGTTGCCGGAGCCAGCCGGCCGTGAGCTCGGGCAGCCTCGCCAATGAGGAAGCCACGAACGAAGCCGGGAGCTCTTCGACTCCGATTTCCAAGAGCAAGTCCTGGGCCATGGGCCGCGCAGGTTAGCATGAAGTGGCGTCGGCACCGATAATCCGCGGGGAAGACGTGCTATCATACAGCGTGCGCATTGAGTGCCCCATTTGCGGCAAGGTCCTGGAAGAAGTCCCCGACGATTTCGCACCGCGGCCCTTTTGTTCGGACCGATGCAAGAGCGTGGATCTGTATAACTGGCTGAGCGAAAAGTACTGCGTTTCGGAACCGCTCAGCCCGGAACAGTCAGGCGACGAGCTCGAGTAGTGGTCTCAGTCACGGTTTGCGCATATCTCCAGCGACTCCGATAACCGATGTTTCAGTCGAACGACAGCGTATTGCGAGCCATCACCGATGACGGCGCGTTTCGCGTAATCACGGCCCGCACCACCGAAACCGTGCGCGCCGCCGTCAGTGCACAGCAAGCCAGCGGGCGAACCGCTCGACATTTCGGCGACCTCATCACAGCCGCGATTTTGTTTCGAGAAACCATGGCTCCCCAGTTGCGGGTGCAGGGCATCATTCGGGGTGCTCGCGGGCGGGGCAGCCTGGTTGCGGACTCCCATCCGTCCGGCAAAACGCGGGGCTTGATTCAGCTCCCGAAAGACGCGAGTGAAATCGACGTGGGACCCGGCGCGGTATTGCAGCTGATGCGAACGCTGCCTTCCGGGCGGATCAGCCAGGGCATCGTGCAGGTGCCCGAAAGCGGCAGCATTTCCGAAGCGCTGATGGTCTACATGCAGGTCTCAGAGCAGGTCGTCTCCATGTTGGCTCTGGCCACTTTGATGGGGGAGC